>JBDLRA010000052.1:0-8922 GCA_039800285.1 Pseudomonadota bacterium | reverse complement strand
CTACTAAGATGTTCGCCTATCGACACGCCTTTCACGCCGGCAATCACGCCGATGTTCTCAAGCACATCACCCTGATTGAAACGCTGCGCCTGATGCAGCAGAAAGAAGCCCCCATCTGGGTAATCGACACCCACGCGGGTGCTGGGCTTTACACTCTTCAGAGCGCCCTCGTTCGGGACAAAGCGGAATGGCCCACCGGCATCGGAAAACTCTGGGGGGCGAACCATCAGCCCGACGCCATTCAACGCTACCTCGACGTCGTCGCGGCATTTAACCCCAAGAAGAAACTTACCCATTACCCGGGATCACCACTGATCTTGCGTCAGATATTAAGAGACGAGGATCGACTACGGGCGTTTGAGATGCACCCCTCGGATATCGGCCCCCTACAGACCACGCTCAAGGGTGAGCCAAGGCGACTAAAAGCGGAACGCAAAGACGGCTTCCAGCAATTGCGCGCGCTGCTCCCCCCCACGTCACGACGCGGACTGATTCTGATTGACCCTCCGTACGAGATGCGACAGGACTATCAGCATGTCATCACTGCGCTCAAGGAAGGGCTAGCAAGATTTGCAACTGGGGTGTACATGATCTGGTACCCAGAGGTTGCGCGTTTTCAGGTGGATCGTCTGCTCAGACAGATCGCAGGACTTCCGATTCAAGAAGTCTTACATGCACGACTAACGGTTCGGTCGGCATTAAAAGATGGTCTAGGGTTAAAAGGATCGGGTATGGTCGTGATTAACCCGCCCTACGGCCTGAAGGCAGTTCTTAATCAGACCATGCCTGAACTGGTCAAACACCTGGGGCAAGACCGTCAGGCCAAAGGGTTCGTCAGCCAGTCGGATGCAAAAACGGCGCTCGGGCAGAACAACCCCGGCGCCGTCTCAGTCTCCTCTGTCAGAAAAGCGTCGTCTAATTAATTACGCGACTCTTTTTTCTGCCGACTTCTGATCGAAGAACTGCTCATCTTCGGTCGAGCCCTTCAATGCTGCAGTCGAAGCCTCACGCTCAATCGTCGTCGTGACCGCATCGAAATACCCTGTACCCACTTCACGCTGATGCTTCACCGCGGTGAATCCTTTTTCAGCAGCTGCAAACTCGGCCTGCTGAAGCTCAACGAATGCCGTCATGTTGTCACGGGCATAACCGTAGGCCAGGTTGAACATGGAGTAGTTCAGGCTATGGAAACCTGCAAGCGTGATGAACTGGAACTTGTAGCCCATGGCGCCAAGCTCGCGCTGGAATTTAGCAATGGTGCTATCGTCAAGGTTCTTCTTCCAGTTAAACGACGGCGAGCAGTTATAGGCAAGCATCTTGCCGGGGAACTTCTTCTGAATTGCTTCAGCAAAGGCACGTGCAAACTCAAGGTCAGGCTTGCCCGTCTCACACCAGATGAGATCCGCATACGGTGCGTAGGCCAGTCCACGTGAAATGGCCTGCTCAAGACCCGGTTTTGTACGATAGAAACCCTCGACTGTACGCTCGCCAGTCAAGAAGGGACGATCCGTCTCATCCACATCAGACGTGATCAGATCTGCGGCCTCGGCATCGGTACGCGCAAGCAGTACCGTCGGTACGCCCAACACGTCTGCGGCCAAACGTGCAGAGACCAGCTTTGCAACGGCCTCGCGACTCGGAACCAGCACTTTCCCGCCCATGTGACCGCACTTTTTCACGGAGGCAAGTTGATCTTCAAAGTGAACGCCAGCCGCGCCGGCATCGATCATCGACTTCATGAGCTCAAACGCGTTTAGTACACCACCAAACCCTGCCTCGGCATCCGCCACAATCGGAAGGAAGTAGTCGATGTAACCGGGATCCGAAGGATTCAGTCCTTCCATCCATTGAATCTGATCAGCACGGGTAAACGTGTTGTTGATTCGCTTGACGACCATCGGAACGGAGTTCGCGGGATAAAGCGATTGGTCTGGATACATTTCACCAGCAAGGTTTGCATCACCCGCCACCTGCCAGCCTGAGAGATAGACAGCTTTGAGTCCGGCCTTCGCCTGCTGAAGTGCCTGGTTACCCGTCAATGCACCGAGCGAATTGACAAAGGGTTCATTGTTGACCAGATTCCAGAGCTTCTCCGCCCCCCGTTTTGCTAGGGTGTGCTCAGGCTGAAGCGACCCGCGGAGCCGGACCACATCCTCGGCGGTATAGCCGCGCTTGATGCCGCGCCAGCGGGGATTCTCAGACCAGTCTTTTTGAAGTTTTTGCGCCTCAAGTTCACGTGTTGCCATCTTCACTCTCCTCAATATCGATATCGATATCCTAGAGAGTGCTGTTGCTTAGCAACAGAAAAATAGAAAAATTTTTAAAGAAATATTACTCAACTTAATCATATGCTTACGACGAAATTTTGTATTACGAAACGATTTTTTCGGCTATGAAAAGAAAATCTGATGCATTGCAACTAAACTTTTCGTATGACGAAATAAACTTTTCATAATACGGAATCACACAATTTCGCGCAGCGTTCGCCAAGCAGGGGTTCTGAGCACGGGCCGAAGGGCGATCCAGCCCGCCAATAGAGAGATCCCCGCCCCGAGTCCCGCCCCGATGTAAAGCACCTCCCAACGGACGTCCAGACTGAGCGAAAAGACGCGTTCGGCGAGCGCCGCCCCGATGCCAAGTGCCGCAGCGGCAGCAAGAAGCCCCGCGACCCCACCCACCAGGACAAGTTCGATAGCCTGCGCCAGCGATATCTGTCGACGACTCGCACCGAGTGCCCGAAAGACGGCCGCCTCGCGCAGCCGCGCGTCGCGTGTCGCCAAAAGCGCTGACCAGAGCACCAGCACGCCGCTGGCCAATGCGAACCCAAACAACATCTGTACAGCGCTAATGACCTGAGACAGGATGCGCTGCAACTGTTCAGTGAGTGCGCTGAGATCGAACACCGTGAGATTCGGAAACGTCGATAGCAGCACTCGGTTTAGATCAATGGCTGGGAGCCCCTGCGCATCGTTCGGAATGTAGAGCGACGTAATCCAGCTCTGCGGCGCATCTTTGAGCGCTGCGGGCGTGAGGATCATAAAAAAGTTCACCTGCATGGAGTCCCAACGCAGCGCTCGAATATTCTGGACGACCGCCTCAATTCGCTCACCGGCAACATCGAAGACGAGCCGATCGTTCAGCGCAAGGCCTAAACTCTTGGCGATGCCGGTCTCCACAGAAACCTGCCGCTCTGCTGGGTTTAACGGGGCGCCTGCAATGATCTTGTTGTGCGCGGGGATATCGGCCGCATAAGTGAGGTTGAATTCACGATCGACGAGTCGCTGGGCACGATCTTCAGAAAAGTCGGTGGGCTGAATCGACTTACCGTTGACCTCGACCAGTCGGCCCCGGACCATTGGATAAACACTGGGACGTGATAGCCCCTGCGCTGCAATCTTGTCGGCGACTGCGGCCTGCTGGTCGGTTTGAATATTCAATACAAAACGATTCGGAGCGTCGCTGGGAGTCGATAACTGCCATGCCTTCACCAGGTCTGCCTGCACGAGCGTCAGGAGAAACAGTGCCGTGAGCGCCATCGAGACCCCTTGAATCTGAAGCGCCATTGACCCACCCCGACGTTTTAAATTCAGAGTCGTGTTCTGCCAGGCCCAACGCAGAAGATCTCCCCAAGACCCACGGCTACCCGACACCCCAATCGATGACGGAAGGAAACGAAAAATCGCCCACGCGACGACGGCAAACAAAAGACTTGCGATCAGAAAACCAATTGCTGTCACCCCAGATAGCATGGCATTGCCTGTGCCCAGCCAAAGGAGCAACCAGACCGCACCAATCATCAGGACCATCCATACCCGCGCCGACACGGATGCTGCAGGACTATCCTGCCGCAGCACGCGAACCGCTGACACGCGACGCAGCCCTAAGAGCGGTGGGACCGCAAAACCAAGGACCATCGCGCAGGCAACGCCGGCGGCCTGTGCAAGCGGGGTGAGCGAGACGCCTCCTAACGGCAGCGACAAGAGCTTTGCAGCAAGACCCGCTAGTAACGACTGCATCAGCCACCCCAGGCCAAGACCCACCAGAATGGACACCACGGTGACCACACATAACTCGAGCGCCCACCAGTGGTTCAATCGCGGCTGGGTCGCGCCGATTGACTTCAGCACAGCGCAGGTCTGAAGGTGCCGAAACACAAATCGTTGCGCAGCAAGCGCCACTGCCGCTGCAGCAGTCAGCGAGGCCAACATCCCTGTCAGGGATAGAAACGCATAAGCACGATCTAAGGCATTACGAAGCTCGGGACGCGCGTTATCGAGACTCTCAATGCGTTGGCCACGGCCGAGACTGGGCGCGAGCGCCGAATTGAGCTGGGTGACAGCGGCCAGTGAATCCCCTGGGCGTGCCGCGACCCAGAGTCGATAGCTGATCCGGCTACCAGGCGCCACAAGACCGCTCTCTTCAAGTCGCTCATGACGAATCATGACCCTCGGGGATAGGTTGACGAAATTCATTCCCCGGTCAGGTTCCTGCACAATCAATGCGGAGACCGTCAAGGACAGCGCACCGATCGTGAGTCGATCGCCAAGGTTGATGTTCAGTGTTGCCGCAAGCGCTGGATCAATCCAGACCTCGTTCAGTCCAAGCGCACCGTTTTTCACACGACCATTTGCTGTCTGCAGCAGCAGTGAACCCCGCAGAGGGTATCCATCGGAGACCGTCTTTAACGCCACCAAAAGACCGCGCATATTGTCCCCAACGCCCGCCTGGGCCATGGTCGGGAACTGACTTCCCTGGACAATCCGCAGCCCACGCTGCAGAGCTTCTTCTTGCCACTGAGCCGGTGGCGGTCGATCGGAAACCAACACCAGATCGGCAGCAAGTGTTGCCTGCGCATCCGATGCGAGTGCCTGACGTACTCGGTCTGCAAGCAGTCCAACGGCACTCACCGCCGTCACCGAGATGATCAGGGCCAGACACAACAGTGTCGCCCCTCCCTGCCGAATATCTCGCCAGGTTAAAAACCACGCTAACCGCATCGCAATGCCTCAACAATTCCTATACGCGCCGCCCGAATGGCAGGAATCATGCCCCCTGCCACACCCATGCCAACTGCAAACAAAAGCGATGCGACCACAATCCCAGGTGAGAGTTCAAAACCGAAAGCAAGTTCAGAGAAACTCTGAAAATTTGTCGTTGAGAATTCTACGAACTGCATTCCCGCCGCCAACACCAGCCCGATAATGCCACCGAGCAAAGCCAGGGCAATGGACTCTCCCAGAAAGGCCATCAGGATCGCACGCCGCTGAAACCCCAGGGCGCGTAAGGTACCAATCTCTGCCGTCCGCGTCGCAACGGCAGCCTGCATCGTAATCGTTGCTCCGATAATGGCGCCAATTGAGAATATCGCAGCAAGGGTCAGCCCCAGAATCTGAATAAACCGAGAAAGTCCTGCGGACTGCTCGGCATAAAAATCACTCTCGCGACGGGCCGACAACGAGATACGTGGGTCTGCGTTGAATCGATTCACAAGGGCCTCGTAGCCCTCTTTCGGATCGGTCAGTCGAATCACAATCGTGGAATAGGCATTCCGTCGAAACGACTGCATCAGCGCGTCGACATCGCCCCAGATCTCAGAGTCGAATCCACTCCGCGCGCCATCAATGACGCCCACAACCAGCCATTGCCGTCCCCCAAAGCGAATTGACTCTCCCGGTTCGACGCCAAGAAACTGGGCACGCACGCTTCGCCCGATCACAATCTCATTGGAGCCTGGACGAAACATTCGCCCTTCCACAAGCTGCACTTTTCGACGCAGCGTGAACCCCACCGGATCCATACCGCGAATGACCGCATTTGAAATCGCCCCAGATCCTTTCTTGGTCAGACTGATCAGCATGACTACCTCACGCGAGGCCATCGGCTCACCAATGACAGCGACCTCGGGTAGCGACGCCACCAAGGCAGCCTGGGATCGTTCGACGGCGCTTTGTACTTCGGTCGACGATCCCTTCCGGGTTACAACCACGTTATCCGGCTCACCGGTCGCAACTAACGTTCTCTTTAGCCCAGCATCCAACATCAATGAGGTCGCAAACACAAAGACCACCAGGGCCATACCCCCTGCCGTTAACGCCGTTGTCACGCGTCTTACCCAGAGGTTGCGAACACTGTAGTGAACCGGAATCGCCATCAGCGATCCCGACAGGCTAGATCGCACGAAGCCCCTCCACGATACGAATCTGTGAATAACGCCAGGCCGGTACAGCTGCTGCAGCCAGTCCGACACCGACCACCAGAATCATTTGCATCCCCGTCGTGGCGCGGGCAACCTCGAAGACTGGAAACAGCGTTCCCACCGATCCACTGAATGCCTGTGCCACGGGGAACGTCAGTAACACGCCAGCCAGCCCCCCCAAAAGTGCAAGGACCACCGACTCCCCGACGATGATGCCGGCCACAAAGAGCGGAGAGAACCCGAGCGCCTTGAGCGTCGCATATTCACTCGTCCGTTCCCGTGCCGTCATCGCCATGGTGTTGGCCATCACGGCCATGATGATCAGAATCACCACGTAGGAAACAATCTGAATGGCCAACACGATTGCCTCTGTCATCGCGACAAAGCCAAGTTGAAAAGCCTTTTCCGTCTCAGTCAGCGTCTCATAGGCGGAGTTTCGAAACAACGCATCAATCTGAAGACTGATCTCGGCTGCGCGTTGCGGCTCGGTGATCTCCACCACAAAGACGCCTGTGTTGTTCACTGCCCTGGGAAGCCCACGTCGTTTGGCTTCCTCGTTCAGATAATCCCAATGAAAAAACATCTGGGCCGTATCGGTAGACCGATCCTTACCCTGATAGATGCCGACAACTTTGAACTCCCAGTCACCCGGATAGATCTGCCCCTTCAGCGTCATCATGTCACCAACGGATAACCCATGCTCCTGGGCGATCTTCTGGCCGATCACGGCGCCGCGACGATCGCGAATGAAGTCACGCCGCATCTCGTCAGTCAAGACGTACTCGGGATAGGCCGCGAGATAACTCTCGGGCGTAATGGCGAATTGAGGAAAAAAGAAACGCGGTTCTTTATAGATCCCGCCGAACCAGTTCGCCCAGGCGATACTGCGAACGCCCTCCACCTGACGAATACGCTCCGCATGGGAGATCGGCAAAGGGAAGACCAGTGAGATCGAGTTACGCGTAATCAGTCGGGCATTCGAGGCCCCTTCTGCCCCGGCATACCAGGCGCTGACCACCGTTGATAAAAGTCCAAAGGCCACCGTCGCGGTTACCAGCCCCAGAAACGTGAGGAGCGCACGACCACGCTGACGGCCAATATTCCTGAGCAACAACTGCAGAATAATCATGCAGACCCCGTTGCGTCCGGCGACTCGAGCTGACCCTTTTCAAGGTGAAGGACTGAACGGGCATGACCTGCTGCCTTAGGGTCATGGGTCACCATCAGAATCGTTTTCCCCATCTGCTGATTCAGTCGTTCGAGCATCGCCAAGATATCTTCCGCAGACTGACGATCAAGATCCCCCGTCGGTTCGTCCGCCACAATAATGTCGGGATTCGTGATCAAGGCCCTTGCGATGGCAACACGCTGCTGCTGACCGCCCGAAAGCTCGTTTGGTCGGTGGTCCATCCGATCTGCCAGTCCGACCTGCGCGAGTGCATCAGTCACCCGTTTGTGCTTTTCTTGCCCTGTCAGGTCCGTCAACTGCAACGGTAAAGCAACATTTTCATAGGCGGTCAACACAGGAATCAGGTTGTAGAACTGAAAAATAAAGCCCACGTGCTGCGCACGCCAACGGGCCAGAGCTGCTTCCGAGAGCGTGGCAATATCCTGCCCAGCGATAAAGATCTCACCAGAATCAGGACGATCAATGCCGGCGATGAGATTAAGAAGCGTGCTCTTGCCGGAACCCGATGGTCCCATCAACGCCACAAAATCGCCGGCCTCTACATTCAGAGAGAGATCCTGCAGGACAGGAACTGACTGCCCCCCGCGACGGTAGTGTTTGTGAACATGCGAGAGCGCAATAAACGGCTGCCTCATGATTCGGATTAGGACGAGACCACTCGAATTTTCTGTCCGTCTTTAAAGGGCTTCGGGCGAATGACTACACGCTGCCCGGGCTTCAGCTGCGGCACGGGCACGAGCTCTCCTTGTGCCGCCTCCACTGAAGAAATCTCGACCCGCTTCAATCGATCTCCCTCGACAAGAAAGACGACCGACTTTCCAGATTCCGACAGCACCGCCTGACGGCTCACCGCGATGACGGGCTGGCGTTCCGCGTCCGTCAGCGGCCGATCAAGAAACACGATCTTGGCAGACATATCAGGAAGGACGCGCGGATCAATTTTCTGGAAACGAACCTTTACCAGTCGCGTCGCCTTTGCCCGATCAATTGTGGGGACCATGCGAACAATCTCGCCTGCAAACCGCTCTCCAGGCAGTCCGTCAAGTCCGATCTCCGCAGGCTGACCAATTTTGAGCCGCGAGACATTTGACTCAGACACATCCGTCTCGACCTCGAGTGTTGACATATCAGCAATGGTGACCACCGCCCCCTTGGACTCCGCAGCTGAAGAAAATGGCGTGATGTTGTCGCCAACATTGGCGTTCTTCGTCAGTACAACCGCATCAAAGGGTGCCCGTATCTCGGTCTGCGCCAAGGCCGCCTCGGCAACCTTTTCGGCTGCCTGTGCCGCAGCGAGGGTCGCCTTCGCACGCCCAAGTCGTGACAAGTTGGTGTCATGCACCGAGGGGGCAATAAACCGCTGCGCAAGCAGGCTCGCGGATCGGTCCGCCTGACGCTGCGCTTCCTCTAAGTCCGCCTTGGCGATACCCACCTGGGCCTTTGCCTGATCAAGCTGGGCAGCAACGTCTTGACTTTCAATCTTGGCAAGCAACTGACCTGACTTCACCACGGCCCCTTCAGCCACTCCAAGCCACTC
>JBDLRA010000051.1:0-4960 GCA_039800285.1 Pseudomonadota bacterium | reverse complement strand
CTCACGTGTCGAATGCGGTTTCGGGCGGTGCCCGGGTTCTGGTTGGGGGCGCTCCCCACAGCCTGGGCGGGCTCTTCTATCAGCCGACTGTCCTTGCTGATGTGACCTCCGACATGCTGGTTTCCCGCGAAGAGACCTTTGGTCCGGTCGCGCCCTTGTTCCGGTTTGAGACGGAAGAGGAGGTTGTCGCAATGGCGAACAACACAGAGTTCGGCCTGGCTGCGTACTTCTATTCCCGCGATGTCGGTCGCATTTTCCGTGTGGCCGAGGCGCTCGAGGCGGGCATGGTCTCGGTCAATACGGGCAACTTTTCTAGTGAAGTCGCGCCATTCGGCGGGGTTAAGCAGTCCGGATTGGGCCGTGAGGGGTCAAAATACGGAATTGATGAGTATTTAGAGATCAAATACGTCACAATTGCGGGCCTCTAAGCCTTTAGGCTTCCCGGGGGCCGGGGTTCTGGCCCAAATGTTTCACGTGAAACACTAATGATCTATCCCAAACGCTTCGATGTGATTGTCGTTGGCGGTGGCCATGCGGGCACCGAGGCTGCACTCGCCTCCGCGCGGATGGGGTGTCAGACCTTATTGCTGACGCATAGTCTGGAGACTTTGGGCCAGATGTCCTGCAATCCCTCGATTGGGGGCATTGGCAAAGGCCACCTGGTCAAGGAAATCGATGCCTTAGGTGGCGCGATGGCGATTGCGACCGATGAGGCGGGGATTCAGTTTCGCATTCTGAACAGCTCGAAAGGCCCTGCGGTCAGGGCCACGCGGGCGCAGGCCGATCGGGTGCTCTACCGAAAGGCGATTCGAACGCGATTAGAGAATCAGCCAAACCTTTTGCTATTTCAGCAGGCCGTCGATGATCTCATCGTGTCTGGAGATCGGGTCACTGGGGTTCGAACCCAGACGGGCCTTGTCTTTGAGTCCGAGGCGGTCGTGCTTACGGCCGGAACATTTCTGGATGGCAAGATCCATATTGGGCTGGAAAACCATTCTGGTGGCCGAGCCGGGGATCCCCCAGCGATTCGTCTTTCTGCGCGCCTGAAGGAGTTAAAACTTCCTCAGGGCCGGCTGAAGACTGGCACGCCACCGCGGATTGACGGCCGAACGATTGACTATTCAGTACTTGCCCAGCAGCCCGGAGACCTAGACCCGGTGCCGGTTTTCTCGTTTCTTGGGCAGGCCAGCATGCATCCAGAACAGATTCCTTGCTGGGTCACCCACACGAACGAGAAGACCCACGACATTATTCGCTCTGGCCTAGATCGGTCCCCAATGTTTACAGGGGTGATCGAGGGGGTAGGGCCGCGCTACTGCCCATCGATCGAGGATAAGGTTCATCGATTTGCTGATCGAAACGCACACCAGATTTACCTGGAGCCCGAGGGGCTGACCACCCACGAGGTCTATCCCAACGGGATCTCTACCAGTCTGCCGTTTGATGTCCAGTTGGCCCTGGTGCACTCGATGAAAGGCCTTGAGAACGCTCATATCCTGCGACCGGGCTATGCGATCGAATACGACTACTTTGATCCCAGGGGTTTGTACGCCAGTCTTGAGACCAAGGCGATTTCTGGGCTTTTCTTTGCTGGTCAGATCAATGGCACGACCGGCTACGAAGAGGCTGCCGCACAAGGACTGTTGGCCGGCGCCAATGCTGCCTTAAAGGTGAAGGGGCGTGAGGACTGGGTGCCGCGCCGAGACCAGGCCTATCTGGGGGTTCTGGTTGATGATCTGGTCACCCGCGGGGTGACCGAGCCCTATCGCATGTTTACTAGCCGCGCCGAATATCGCCTGAGCCTTCGCGAGGACAATGCCGATATCCGCCTGACGGAGATTGGTTACGAACTGGGTCTCGTGGACGAGCAGCGCTGGCAGGTGTTCTGTCATAAGCGCGAGGCGATTGAACGCGAGACCGCGCGCCTTCGTGCTGCCCTGGTCGGCCCCAAGCGTTTTTCAGAGGCCGCACTGGAAACCTTGGGCACTGGGCCTTTGGATCGCGAAATCCCTGCTATGGAGCTGCTCAAGCGCCCAGAGGTCAGCTATCAGCGACTCGTTCAGTTGACTGATCATCAGGGGGAAAAACCGTTGTTACCAGGGTCTGACGTACCCGTTCAGGCCCAGGAGCAGGTTGAGATTCAGGCGAAATACGCAGGCTATATCTCTCGTCAGCAGGAAGAGGTGAACCGGAACGCGGCGCAAGAACAGGCCTTGATCCCCGAGGACATTGACTACCGAATGGTCCGTGGCCTGTCGATTGAAGTCAGCCAGAAACTGACGACCGTAAAGCCCAAGACCCTGGGTCAGGCTTCCAGAATTTCGGGCGTTACGCCCGCAGCAATTTCCTTGTTGTGGATTCATATCAAGCGGCTACGGGCGGGCAAGAGCCTCGCATCTGGGGAACAGGCGGCCTAATTGTCGGGAGGGGCTGATTTGGGCGTTGCGCTGGCTTCGGCTCTCCAGAGCGCATGGCAAGTGGACGGTTTTTCGCTAACCGACTCCCAGGTACAGGACCTGGTGGCATATCTGCAGCTTCTCAATCGCTGGAATAAGGTTCACAGCCTGACGGCGATCGTGTCTGGCCCAGAGCAGGTGCAGCGGCACCTTCTGGACGCCCTAGTTGTCTGGCCGGAGCTGGTGCGACGTTTTGGGACAGAACCCGCGATTCGAATCGCTGATATTGGTTCTGGAATGGGTGTTCCGGGGGTCGTGTTGGCGATTGTCATGCCACAATCCCACTTTGTTTTGGTGGAGCGGCAGCAGAAGAAGGTCGCTTTTTTAAGGCACGTCATTGGGCGTCTTGGGCTCTCAAAAAGGGTGTCCGTCGCGAGCCAGGATGTCCGTGACCTTGCTGCTGAACGCCCTTTTGATCTCATTACATCAAGGGCATTTGCGGCCTTGCCGGAGTTTGTTCGACTGACCAAACACCTCTCCGGACCGGGGACCTATTGGGCGGCGATGGTTGCTAAGACGCTCCCCGAAAAAGAAGTTAGCGAACACTTGCTATTGATAATGAATAAAGAAACTGGGGAGCTGTCATTGGAGGAAGTCGTGCCTTTACAGGTGCCAGGGCTGACTGAGTCTCGGCATCTGGTCTGGATTCGGAGATCGGCATGACAGCGCGGATCTTTGCGGTGGCCAATCAGAAGGGCGGGGTCGGCAAGACCACGACGGCGGTGAATGTCTCCGCAGCGCTGGCTCGACTTGGCCAACGTGTCCTGTTGGTGGACTTAGATCCCCAGGGCAACGCCACGATGGGCAGCGGGGTCGATAAACATGAACTCGCGGCGTCTGTGTATCAGGTGCTCTTAGGCATGAAGACAATCCCTGAGGCAAGACATCGCGCAGGGGCAGGCGAGTACGATGTGCTCGCGGCCAATCGCGATTTGGCAGGCGCGGAAATTGAACTGGTGGATCTTGATGGGCGGGAGCATCGACTCTCGAATGCACTGGCAGAAGTTGCTGAAGAATATGACTTTGTCATTCTCGACTGTCCGCCATCCTTGTCATTGTTAACGCTCAATGGCCTGTGCGCGGCGCATGGTGTGATCATTCCCATGCAGTGTGAATACTTTGCGCTGGAAGGGCTCTCGGATCTTGTGAATTCGATCAAACGGGTTCACGCGAATTTGAATCCGCACCTGCAGATTATTGGACTGCTTCGGGTCATGTTTGATCCACGGATGACGCTGTCTCAGCAGGTCTCGGACCAGCTGATCAAGCATTTTGGTAACAAGGTATTTACCGCGGTGATCCCGCGAAATGTGCGGCTGGCTGAAGCCCCAAGCTATGGTCAACCGGGCATCGTCTATGACCCAGGATCAAGGGGTTCGAAGGCCTATATCGACTTTGGTCAAGAACTTATTGATCGATTAAATGAACGCGCTGCGGAGACTCGCGCATGACAACCCAGAAGAAAAAAGGTCTTGGCCGCGGTCTTGACGCCTTACTCGGTGGAAACGGACCTGACCTCAGTGGAGAAGCCAGCCAGAGAACCCTTGCGGTCCGGCAGCTGCAGGCGGGCAAGTATCAGCCGCGCCAGGGTATGGATCAGAGCAGTCTTGAAGAGCTCGCCGATTCGATCCGCAGCCAGGGTGTTATGCAGCCGCTTCTCGTCCGTCCAATTGGTACTGCCGGGGCTCAGAAGTTCGAAATCATTGCGGGCGAGCGGCGGTTTCGTGCAGCCCAATTGGCAGGCCTCTCGGAGGTTCCTGTCATTGTTCGCGAGGTGGACGACCAGGCGGCACTCGCCATGGCGCTTATCGAAAACCTTCAGCGCCAGGACCTGACGGCACTAGAAGAGGCCCAGGGCATCGATCGTCTGATTCAAGAATTTGGGCTGACCCATGAGCAGGCAGCGAAGGCGGTTGGGCGCTCGCGCAGTGCGACCACCAATCTCTTGCGTCTGCTGCAGCTTCCGCCCGCGGTCCAGACGATGCTGCGTGAAGGCCAACTCGATGCGGGTCACGCTCGAGCATTACTGCCCCTGCAGGCTTCTGCCCAAAAGGCACTCGCCGAGCGAATTGTCCGGGAGCAGCTCTCTGTGCGAGATGCGGAGCGTCTGGTGACAAAGCTACAGTCGGGATCGGTCTCAGGAAATGGGGCATCGAAAAAATCGAGCCGTCCCATGAGCCGTGACTGGGTTCGTGTCCAGGAGCAGATCTCTGATGGCATTGGCCTGCCGGTGGTGCTTAAGCAGGGACGGGGTAGTGCCGGTGACATGACCATTCGGTTTTCAAGCTTGGAAGAGCTGGACGGATTGATTGCGCGACTGCTCCCCCAAGGGCTTTCCGAGCACTGATTTTTCGATGAGATTTTTGGCGTTAAACGGCCCCCGGATAGGGGTGCCTGAATTGACAGGCTATCGCCCTGACGGATATCCTTTGCGGGTTTTCGCTAGGTCCTGCGAACCAGTCGTCCTGCTCCAAGAAGAAAGAAGAACAAAGTGTTGATTGCTG
>JBDLRA010000050.1:0-9720 GCA_039800285.1 Pseudomonadota bacterium | reverse complement strand
AGGACAGAGCGTTTGATCGGGTGGTGATCGCACTACCTGCGCCCGCAACCCGCGCGCTCTGGCATCAGAGTCACCTGCCTGAGACCAGCAGTATTAAACGCTTAAAGACGCTTGGGCATCGTGCGATCACGACGATTTGGATTGCACTGCGTGACACCGATCAAACGATTCTCGAGCGCTTTCCATCCTGGTTTATTTTCCATCCGATTCAAGGCGTCCCGCATGTGGCACAGGTCGGGGTCAAACGACCCGGTGTCCTCGCACTGGTCATTAGCGCACAAAATCTCGACCAACCGGATGCACTCGCACGACGCGAGACCCATGCGTCGAGACTCCAAACGCAGCTCAAGATCCAACTTGGTCTCGACATTGAAGGCCTTCCTCAGAAGTGGATCACGGAGAAATCAGCAACCTGGGCGTGCACAGCAGACCTCCATCCACTCGAGCAGAACGCGTCACTCGGCCATATCGGATTGCCTGGACTGTTTCGCGCCGCAGACGACCTTGAGCCAGGCTACCCCGCGACGATTGAGAGCGCTGTTCGATCAGGTGAGCGAACGGCCGACACCGTCATCGCCACACGCAACAACTAGTCGCGCATCGCCGCGAGCGCATCTTCTAGTCTTTTGACAGGAATGATCTCGAGACCTTCGATCGGCTTTTTCGGCACGTTGGCGGCGGGGACAACGGCCTTCGAGAACCCGAGCTTGGCGGCCTCCCGCAGACGTTCTTGCCCTCTGGGCGCAGGACGGATCTCGCCCGCAAGACCAATCTCCCCAAAAACCACCATGCCTTTTGGGAGTGGACGATTCCGCATGGATGACACCACCGATAAGGTCACCGCGAGGTCGGCTGCGGGCTCATTGATTCGAACCCCACCGACGGCATTGACAAAGACATCCTGATCGAAACAGGCAATGCCCGCGTGACGGTGGAGCACTGCAAGCAGCATTGCAAGTCGCTGGGGCTCGAGACCCACACAGAGCCGACGCGGATTCGGCACATGGGCACTATCGACCAGGGCCTGAATCTCCACCAACAGTGGCCGACTCCCCTCTTGCGTCACCAGCACACAGGACCCCGGCACGGGAGCCTGACCGTCGGCCCCAAGATGTGACGGCGAAAGAAACAAGGCGGACGGATTCGTGACCGCTTTCAGGCCGCGATCCGTCATCGCGAAAACGCCGATCTCATTGACCGTCCCAAAACGATTCTTAATCGCGCGAATTACCCGATAGGACGCGTGAGAGTCCCCTTCGAAATAAAGGACCGTATCCACGATATGTTCAAGAACTCGCGGTCCTGCAAGCGTTCCTTCTTTGGTGACATGACCGACCAGAATCACCGTGCAGCCACTTTCCTTCGCCCAACGCGTGAGCCGCGACGAACACTCGCGCACCTGGGACACAGAACCCGGCGCAGCGGTCAGCCCATCGCTAAACAACGTCTGAATGGAGTCCACCACCACGAGCTGAGGACGCAGGGCCATCAACTGCGCAAGAATCTCTTCGAGGCGTATCTCCGCCAGTACCGTCAATGCGCTGTTTTCAAGACCCAGTCGCTTCGCACGCAGCGCAACCTGGGCCACGGACTCCTCACCGCTGACGTATAGCGTCGACGATGCCTGACTCAGGTGCACCAGCGCCTGCAATAACAAGGTTGACTTACCAATACCTGGATCACCGCCAATCAGCACCACCCCACCGGGGACAAAACCGCCGCCCAGCACCCGGTCAAATTCGTCACTACCGGTAGGAATTCGTGGGACATCCGCTGCCTGCACATCCGAAAGCTTTACCGCATGACTCGTTGGGGCTAAGGACACCGGCTCTTGTCCGCGTCTGGAGACTGCCATCACCCGGGACTCTTCAAGGGTGTTCCAAGATCCGCAGCCATCACACTGCCCCTGCCACTTCGCGAAAGAGGCGCCGCACTCGCGACAGACAAACTGGGATTTATCTTTTGCCATGTCTACTCCACGACAACTCTTGGCACGCGTGCGGTCACGCCAGCCATGAGCTCATACCCAATCGTTCCTGATAATTCAGCAACCTGATCAATGGAGACATGAGCCCCCCAGAGTTCGACCGAATCACCGATCGCTGCCGTCGTGTGTTCCGTCAGATCCACTGTGATGAGGTCCATCGAGACACGCCCCGCCAAGGGCACCACCCGATCACCCACCCGGACCGGTGTACCGTCAGGTGCATATCGGGGATAGCCGTCCGCGTAACCACAGGCAATGACACCGATACGCGAGGGCCGCTTTGCGGTCCACCGCGATCCGTAGCCCACCGACTCTCCCGTGGGAACCGTTTGGATCGTGATCAGTTGGCTCACCAGCGACTGACCTGGCCTCAGCCCAAGCGCCGCTGCCGATCTCTCCGCCTGCGCCGCAAACGGACTTGATCCGTAAAGTGCGATCCCAGGCCTGATCCAGTCCGCATGCGTTTCCACATGCGCAAGGCTCGCCGCCGAATTCGCCATGGAGCGAGGACCGCAGGGCAGATGAGCGGCGGCTAACGCGGCAAACATCGCTGATGTCTTCTTCATAAAACGATCTGCTTGCTGGCGCCAGCCGTCATCGGTATCTGCATCGGCAAAGTGGGTCATCCATCCAACAGGAAGGGATCCGCCGACCGATATCTTCTTGATCCAGTCCAAGAAAACCTCATGACTGATCTGATCCGATACGCCGAGTCGATTCATGCCCGTGTTTAACTTGAGCCAGACGCGCGATGGCTTATGCCTGGCCCGATCGATCATGGACATCTGATCCGTTGACCAGACGACCGACTCGAGCCCCAGGGATGCGATCCGTTCAAGATCTGATTCCGTAAAACCGCCCTCAATCATGAGAATAGGCTTCGCCCAACCCACCGCTCTCGCCTGCTCGGCCTCCTCAAGATCCAAAACCGCGAGTCCATCGGCACTGGCAAACCCACGCACGACAGCATCGATTCCATGGCCGTAGCCTCGGGCCTTCGCCACCGCCCAGACTTTTGCCTCGGGTGCCTGTCGGCGGATGACCTCTAGGTTATGACGCAGTGCATCAATGTGGATCTTTAGGGATATTGGTCGAGCCATAGCCTGCCATTTTAGGCGTTCATGCTCTAATCACACCGCTCCTTTGAAGAAAGAATTATGAAACGCGGTTTCTACACAATCATGGCGGCGCAGTTTTTCTCATCGCTTGCCGACAATGCCCTGCTGATTGCCGCGATCGCTCTTCTCATCGAGATGGCCGCCCCTGAATGGATGCGCCCCCTCCTCAAACTATTTTTCACCGTTTCCTACGTGCTCCTCGCGCCATTTGTCGGCGCGTTTGCTGACTCTATGCCCAAAGGCCGGGTCATGTTTGTCACCAACACGATCAAAGTCGTGGGCTGTGCCATGCTGTTTTTCGCAGTCCACCCGCTCCTCGCCTACGCCGTCGTGGGTCTTGGAGCTGCCGCCTACTCCCCAGCGAAGTACGGCATCCTCACTGAGCTTCTTCCCCCTGAAAAACTCGTCGCTGCCAACGGCTGGATCGAAGGCACAACGGTGGGATCGATCGTACTGGGCACTATGGTTGGTGGTGCGCTGATTAGCCCGATGGTCAGTCAATTTCTCCTGGGGTTTAACTTCCCGCTCATCGATACCGGTGTCGATAGCCCTGCCGAGGCCGCCATCGCTGTCATCGCACTGATCTACCTTGTCGCAGCAGGATTTAACCTGCGGATTCCAGACACTGGTGCGCGATATGAAAAGCAGCACATCAATCCCATTCGCTTGATTCAGGACTTCTGGGTCTGCAACAAGACACTCTGGCAGGACAAACTCGGCCAGATCTCTCTCGCCGTGACGACACTCTTTTGGGGCGCGGGTGCCACATTGCAGTTCATCGTTCTGAAGTGGGCGGAGGTTCAACTGGGCATGCCGCTAAGTCGTGCCGCAATCTTGCAGGGCATTGTGGCGCTTGGCATCGCGGGTGGCGCGGTCTTAGCGGCGCGATTCGTGCCGCTAAAGAACACACCGTCGGTATTAAAACTTGGCGTCATCATGGGGCTCTTCGTGCCACTCATGACCCTGGTCACCACTCTTGCCGGAGCCGTGCCCCTGCTCATCATTATTGGTGGGCTTGCGGGCTACTTTGTTGTCCCCATGAACGCCCTGCTACAACACCGAGGCCATGTGTTGCTATCGGCCGGCCATTCCATCGCGGTCCAAAACTTCAATGAGAACCTGAATGTCCTGACAATGCTGGGCCTCTACGCACTGCTGATCATGGCCGATTTTCATGTGAATACGGTCATTGTCATTTTCGGGCTATTCGTTGCCGCGACCATGATGATGGTGATTCGACGTTACCAGTACAACAAGAAACACCACGATCTAAGCAAGCTCATCGGCGTCGAGAAGCACCACTAGCATCGACACAGCGGGCCGATCGGACTGACGTCAATGGCCCGATAACTTTCGATTCAGCGCAACTAGCTGCGCCCAGAATTGCCGCTTCTGCTTTGCACCCTCGATCAACTGCGCGAGCGATCCGATTGGCGAGACAGACCACTGGGGCGCCCCAACCGCCAAGGCCGCAAAGTCATCGGCCAGATCGACATCCGCGACGCAATAGAAACAAGTGCCACTAGGCGAGGTGTGCAACAACGTCTGTAGCTGATCACGCTGCACCATGGTCAGCATGACCGCATCCGAGAGGATCTGATGGAGGGGCGACATTCCTCTTGTCGCCAAAACAATCTGCCGCCAGAGGGTCTGTGTCTGTTGACTGGCTGCCACCACAATGAAACGGAACTGTTCTGGCTGAGACTGCGCTGGCAGCTCAGCGCTCTCCTCCAAAGCAGCCACAGCCGCGGGCTGAAAAGCGGCTCGCAGCCGCCAGACGGGCAACAGCCCAAGAACCGCCAAGGCGTCGCGTGATCCGTCAGACATGTTGTTCTTCTCCTCTGGAAGGGGCTTCTCGCAAATCTAAGGCCATTACGATCGCATCCTCCCGCGCGGCCGTTTCTGGTGCGCTAGGGTAATAACCCTTGCGAAGCCCGATGCGATGAAATCCCGATCGCTCATACAGGCGAATCGCACGCGTATTACTCGGTCTCACCTCGAGCACAATGCGCTCGAGGCCGACCGCCTTCACCTGCTCGATCAGCGACCGCATCATCCAACGACCGAGACCATGGCCTTGGCGAGCAGGTGTCAACGTAATGTTGAGAAGATGCGCCTCATCAACAACCTGCATCCAGACCATGTATCCCAGCATCACCTGATGCTCACGCAAGACCCACATGGAATAGCCTGCAGCCAGGGAGTCCTTAAAGTTCCCGGAGCTCCATGGGAATGGGTAGGCCTGGTTCTCAATCACCATCACTGAGGCAAGATCCCGAGACGTCATCGGGACCCAGGAGAGATCTGGCGCGGTCGCACGCTCCGCTATGGTCTGGGCCACTTTATCTCGCACGTATAAGGGTGCCAGTTGCTCAGCGCTGACCCACTCGTGACAAGACGCGAGCCGCTCATCAATGGCCCATCGTGCAAGCCAGACTGCAAACGGCTCATTCCTGGATATCTGCTGTTCACGATCTGGATCAATTAGCACATGACTAACCTCCGGCGACATACCGCGAACTGCTCCGTCATCCATGACGGGTCTCACCGAAGGCGGCTGAGACCAACGGATTCGTAACTCGGCACCAGCCAGATCAATCGATACCTGAGCGGCAAACTGTTCGCCGAGACGCGCATCAAATGCCACGTCAACCAGCGCGGACTGCTCCTGTGCCATGCCGAGCCACCAGGCATAGGACCAGGCAAAAAAACCATTGACCGGCAGGATTGGCAGACTTAGCCCGAGTGACAATCCCTGGGCAATGCCACACGCGACACGCAGGCCCGTGAACGAACCTGGTCCGATGCCCACCACAATGCCATTGAGATCCTCGACGGTGAGATCGGCCTCTTCTAAAAGCGCGTGGGACATGGGCAGTAACTCTGAGGAATGCGACTGCCCAGCGACAGCAGATTTCGAGAGAATCCGACGGTCTGAGGTGATGACCGACGCCGATGCGATGGTCCCACCAGACTCCAGAACCAGCAACGGAGGCGAGAAATGAACCTGCATTATTCCGATGCGCGGACCACCATTGCCACTGCCTGCGCTGCGATCCCCTCACCGCGTCCTGTGAATCCAAGGTGCTCCGTTGTCTTACCCTTAATATTCACCCGCGAGATCGGCACCTCACAGGTTGTGGCGATGACGCTCTGCATCGCCTGTGCATAGGGCGAGATTTTGGGTGCCTGTGCAATCACCGTGGCGTCAATCTGACTGACCAGCCAGCCCGCCGCACGCACACGCCTCACCACCTCCGAAAGAAGGCGTCGACTGTCTGCCCCACGATAGGTTGGATCCGTGTCAGGAAAATGACGTCCAATATCCCCAAGGCCTGCAGCGCCGAGAATCGCATCGGTAATCGCGTGCAACAAGACATCCGCATCCGAGTGTCCATCAAGACCTTTTTCAAAAGGGATCGTGACGCCGCCGAGAATTAACGGACGCCCCTCCACCAGACGATGTACGTCAAACCCAGAGCCAATACCAAACGACGGGTGATGCGACTGCGACATCCAAGCCTCCATAAAGGTGAAATCACTGGGCTGCGTTAGCTTGAGATTCTCAAGGTCACCCGGAATCAATAGAACACGTCCCTGGCAGGCTTCGATCGCTGATGCCTCATCGGTCGCAGCAGGACTTTGTTCGTAAGCAGCCAATAGATCGGGGAGACGGAACATCTGCGGCGTCTGAGCCGCCCAAAGCCCCTCTCGTGGGATTGTCTGCGCTACCGATGCCTGAGATCCAGCCCCACGCTCAGAACGCTTCACCGTGTCCGCAATCGGAATGGCAAGAATGCCGCCGAAAAACGGTTCTCCTGAATCATTGGCGCGCACGTCATTCCAAAGCCGCAACAGACTGTCTCGCGATAGCCCAGGCCGCGCGGCATCGTGCACCAAAATCCAAGGTCGTTCCTCTTGCGATCCAATCGCCTCCGTCAAGAGCAAGAGCCCCGCCATCACGGAGTCACGGCGACTCGCACCGCCAATGGGCGCAAGAACAACATGTTCGAGATCTGTTAGAAAGGACGCTAGATCACTGTCCGGATAGTGTGCATCTTCGGGGCTCAACACCACCAAGACCAGAGCGGCCGCAGACAGCTCAGATACGGCCCGAATGCTCCGTGTCAGCAGTGTCTTCCCAGCCAGCCGATGATATTGCTTCGGAATCTCCAGGCCACTGCGCTCGCCACGCCCTGCGGCTGGAATGATGACCACCGCTCGATCACCCAGGGGTCCTGCCTGGTGTAGAAGGGAGCGAATACGGTCGAAGGCTTGTAAGCGATCGGGGGCCAAAAGGCTTTTTATGGACATAGAACCTACAATTTACCGTTTTCGACCATTTGCTTCATGTCCAGTCCTTTTTCAACGCTCTCGCGTACCCCCCCTGGCCCCGGTCAGACCCTGACCCTGGCTCGTCCCGCGGGCAGCGCTGATGCCTGGGTCCTTGCCGACTGGGCGCTACGACTTCGAACAGAGAATCCAAATGCAGCCTCTGGCGCGCGGCTACTTGTGGTCTGCGAATCCGCACAGGATGCCCAACGACTTGCTGAAGAGATCCCGTTTTTTGGGTCAGGTCTGAGGGTCCGGCTGCTGCCCGACTGGGAGACCCTGCCCTACGAGGCCTTCTCACCCCATCAAGACCTCGTCTCCGAGAGACTCCTCACCCTCTACGAGGCCTCAACGGGCGCCTGCGATGTCCTAGTGCTCTCCGCAAGCACCGCCCTGCAACGACTCTCGCCACCCGCTTTTCTCGCTGCACATACCTTTTTCTTCAGAAAAGGCCAAAAGATCTCAGCGGAGCGTCTCCGAACGCAGCTTGAGACGGCGGGCTATAGCCCAGTCAGTCAGGTCGTCTCCCCCGGCGAAGTGGCCTGGCGGGGAGGCATGATCGATCTCTACCCAACGGGCAGCACCCTGCCGTATCGCATTGAGCTCATGGACGATGAAGTCGAGACGCTTCGTGTCTTCGATCCGGATAGTCAACGCACGATTCATCCTGTTCAAGAAATTCGGTTACTGCCTGGCCGTGAATTTCCAAGTCACGAAGCGGCAGCCCAGCAGTTCCGAGCCCGTTGGCGGGAAGTCTTCGAAGGAGACCCGTCGCGATGCAGTCTCTACCGCGATGCCGGTAAAGGACTCTTTGGTGCTGGCGTGGAGTACTACCTTCCTTTGCTCTTTGATGAAACGGCGACGATCTTTGATTATCTAAAGGGTGCCATCGCGACAGTGGGTCATGTCGACCAGGCATTTAGCGACTTCCATAAAGATCTGCAGTCTCGATATCGTTTTCTGCGTGCAGATATCGAACGGCCTGTGCTTGCGCCTGATGCGCTCTATCTGAGCGGCGAGACATTTTTCTCCAACGCAAAGCCACTCGCCCGTCTCGCCCTATCGGGTCCGAGCACCGAGAGTCCGATACAGGCGCACCCGGATATCAGCGTCGATCGCCGTCAGCCAGATCCCGTGGGTCGACTGCGGTCGGTGATCAGCGGACTCTCGAAGAACCCCGATGTGCGACGGATGGTGATCTCAGCAGAGAGTGCGGGACGACGCGAGACGCTGTCGCAGTACCTTGCCGACCATCGCATTGCGCATACGCTAGCAAAAGATGATCCGCTTGCTGTTAAGGACGAAATCACGCGTGACGAGGACGTCGTCACCCTATGTGTGAGCCCGCTACATGCCGGTTTTGTCGCGCCATGGGCAGGTCTCATGCTCATCACCGAAGGCGAGCTGTTCTCCCAGATCGCGCGACGGCAGCGCCGTGGTCAGCGCGAGGCCGCAACCAATGTCGACTCGATTATTCGAGACTTGTCAGAGCTGAAAGTGGGGGACCCTGTCGTCCATATCCAGCATGGCGTCGGTCGGTATCGGGGGCTCGTCCACTTAGATCTTGGCGAGGGCGATACCGAGTTTCTGCTCTTGGAATATGCCGACGAGGCAAAGCTCTATATCCCAGTATCGCAACTGCATGTCATCGGACGTTACAGTGGCGCCAATCCAGAAAACGCCCCGATCCATACGCTCGGCTCCGGACAGTGGGAGAAAGCAAAGAAAAAGGCCGCTGCCCAGGCGCGGGACACGGCCGCAGAACTGCTCAACATCTATGCACGAAGGGCTGCGCGCGTTGGACATGCGTTCCGATTCGACCCACAAGAATACGAGCGGTTTGCGGATGGCTTTGGCTTCGAGGAAACCCCTGATCAACTGGCCGCGATTCACGCGGTCGTGCAAGACATGATCTCCGGTAAGCCAATGGACCGACTGGTCTGCGGTGATGTGGGATTCGGCAAAACCGAAGTTGCACTTCGGGCTGCCTTCATGGCGGTCATGGACGGCAAGCAGGTTGCCGTGCTCACGCCTACCACCTTGTTGGCGGAACAGCACCTGCAGACCTTTAAAGATCGCTTCGCGGACTGGCCCGTTCAGATTGCCGAGCTCTCCCGCTTCCGAACCACGAAAGAAATTCAGACCGCGATCTCTGGGTTGGCGTCCGGGAAGGTGGATATCGCGATTGGCACCCATAAGCTCTTATCGCCATCCGTCAAATTTGACCGATTGGGTCTGGTGATCATTGATGAAGAACATCGATTCGGTGTCCGTCAAAAGGAA
>JBDLRA010000049.1:0-5592 GCA_039800285.1 Pseudomonadota bacterium | reverse complement strand
AGATCACCTTCAGTGCGGGCAGCTGCTCGAGCAGCGTCGGATCAATCTTGCAGTTACTTCTGGTGAGGATGCCCTGCACGGAGGCGCTGACGGTCTTGGTCGTGGCAAGGGTCGCATCAATTTCGGCCTGCATAGCGCCAGGAAATTCGCCGACCTGGAGAATCGTAGGAAGCGGTGTGTTCATGATCGAGGAAGAGGAATTACGGTGTGCATGGTTTCCGCCTGAAGGAAACCGAAATCAGCACCTTCATCGGCTTGCAGCACGGACTCAAGAAACAGTTTTCGATAGCCGCGCTCGGCGGACGGTGTGTGGGTTGCGCGGCTTGTCTGCCGCGCGGCGAGTGCTACGTCATCCACGAGAAGCGATAGGGATCGCTCCTTAAGGCTCAGACGAATTCGGTCTCCGTTTTGAACGAGCCCAAGCGGGCCACCAATGGCTGACTCAGGGGTGACATGGAGCACGATCGTCCCTGCGGCGGTTCCACTCATTCGGCCGTCTGAGATTCGCACGATGTCTTTTACGCCCTGTCTGGCGAGTTTCTTCGGGATGGGAATGTAGCCTGCCTCTGGCATGCCGGGTGCGCCCTTGGGGCCGATGGATTTCAGAACAAGAATATCGTCAGCGGTCACATCGAGGTCGTCACGGTCGATCCGATTCGCCATGTCTTCCAGGTTTTCAAAGACGACGGCGCGTCCCTCGTGCTCCATGAGTGTTGGATCGGCCGCTGACTGCTTAATGATCGCACCCTGTGGCGCAAGGTTGCCGAACAGGACAGCGATTCCGCCCTCTGGATAGATCGCAGTGTCTTTTGTGCGAATAACGGATTGCGCAAAGGAGGGGGGCGCGGCATCGATCTGCTCGCCCAGTGTTCGCCCTTCAATCGTCATGCAATCCAAATGGAGTAATGGTTTTAATTCTCGGAGCAGCGTTGCCATGCCGCCGGCGTGATGGAAGTCCTCCATGTAGTGCTCACCAGAGGGCTTGAGATTAACGAGCACAGGTGTCTCTCGGGCAAACGCATCCAGCGTCTTCAGATCAATGCGAATGCCAAGTCGACCAGCAATCGCTGTTAGGTGGACTAGCCCATTTGTGGATCCGCCAATCGCAAAGAGAACGCGTAGGGCGTTTTCAAAAGCCTTCGGCGTCATGATCTGTGACGGACGGAGATCCGAACTAATCATCCGTACGGCCATCTCGCCCGATCTCTCAGCGATACGGATGCGGTCTGCTGTTGTTGCCGGTGGAGAGGCCCCGCCGGCGACCGTCATGCCCAGTGCCTCGCTGATACAGGCCATCGTGCTGGCTGTGCCCATGACTGAGCAGGTTCCAACACTGGCGACTAACTGATCGTTCACCTCGTCGATCTCTTGCTGGTCAATTTCCTGTGCCCGAAATTTGCCCCAGTAGCGTCGGCAGTCGGTGCAGGCACCAACCCGTGTGCCTCGGTGGGAGCCCGTGAGCATTGATCCGGTAATCAGTTCGATCGCAGGGAGGTCAGCCGAGGCCGCTGCCATCAACTGAGCGGGTACGGTCTTGTCACAGCCGCCGATGAGAATGACGGAATCCATGGGCTGTGCCCGGAGCATCTCTTCCGTGTCAATCGACATGAGATTACGCAGAAACATGCTCGTGGGTTGCGCAAAACTCTCGTGCAGAGAAATTGTCGGGAACTCGACGGGGAGACCCCCTGCCAACATGACGCCGCGTTTTGCGGCCTCGATGAGCTGTGGCGCATTGCCATGGCAGGGATTGAATCCACTCCCGGTGTTGGCGATCCCAACAATGGGCCGCTCCAGAGCATCCTCAGAAAAACCTGCTCCTTTGATGAAGGCTTTTCGCAGAAACAGGGAGAACGCCTGGTCACCGTAGTTGACGAGGCCCTTACGAAGACCGCTGATTTTAGATGCCATGTCGCGACAAGGAGAGTTCGGAAAAGGCAGACGATAGCAAGGAATTGGCTAGCGACGGAGCCGTTTGGCCCAAGGCAATACCCTGATAAAATCCAGTCTGACCTTGCTTTTTCGGGGGTTCATCTTTTGTTCTAAGGAAGCGTGGCAGAGCGGTTGAATGCACCGGTCTTGAAAACCGGCGAAGGGGCAACTCTTCCGTGAGTTCGAATCTCACCGCTTCCGCCAGTGACAAAAAAGGGTCCATGAGGACCCTTTTTGTTTTCTTACTGACGCATTTCAGCGAGCCGCTGATCGCGGCTCACGTCGGCCTTCGCTGCGCGAACTGGCCCCATGCGGCTTACCGGATGGCTTGCCTTTAAATCCACCAGGGGCCTTGCCGGCGGGTGCGGTGCCTGCTTTGGGCGCGGCGCCAAATCGACGTCCTTGTGGTTTGCGTTGACCGCCAGGTTTCGGTCCTGATCGTCCGCGCGGCTCTTCTTTTCGTACAAACCCCGGCGGAAGCGCAGCAAGCGTGAAACGACCTGGCTGTTCGAGGGCATCGGAGTCAGTCTTCGCCGGTTCCAATGCAGTATGGGTGAGACGTTCAATGTCGCGAAGCAGGTTGCGCTCTGATTTGTCGCATAACGAGATCGCAATGCCACTTCGGCCTGCACGACCCGTGCGGCCAATGCGATGGACATAGGCTTCTGGCAGGGTCGGCATATCAAAGTTCACGACGTGTGAGACGTCATCCACATCGAGACCCCGTGCGGCGACATCGGTGGCGACCAGAATCGAGCGTGCCCCTGATTTGAACTGGGCGAGCGCACGATTGCGCTGACCTTGTGACTTATCGCCATGGATACCAACGCAACGAAGACCCGCGTCATTCAGCATGCGTTCTACTTTGTCGGTGCCACGCTTGGTTCTAGTAAATACGATGGCACGGGCTACTTCTCGAGCAGCGAGTATGTCGACTAGGAGGTCACTCTTATCCGATTGGCTCACCATGATGACCTCTTGATGAATCTTTTCGGCAGGCTTGGATACGGCTGCAACAGCGATTTCTTTCGGCGTGCGCATGAACTCTTGTGCCAAGGCGCGAATGGGTTTGGGCATCGTTGCCGAAAGCAGGAGCGCCTGTCGGTTCGGGCTGATCTTTCGCATGATCTCTTCGATGGCCGGCATGAAACCCAGGTCCAACATCTGGTCGGCTTCATCAAGCACGATGGTGGTTGTTTTGTCGAGGCGCGCTTTCCCAGAGCGAACGTGGTCTAACAGTCGGCCCGGGGTGGCAACGAGGATATCGAGCCCACCAGAGAGCGCCTTGATCTGGGGTACGGGACTCGCGCCGCCGACAACCAGGGCAACGCTGGGTCGCATGAACTTTCCGTAGGTGCGGATGCTTTCACAGATCTGGTTGGCGAGCTCACGCGTGGGCGCAAGGATCAGTGTGCTGAAACCACGCGGTCCGGGCCCGGTGAATTTCTCAGCGCCAAGGCGACGTGATGCAAGCTGATGGAGGATGGGCAGTACAAACGAGGCGGTTTTTCCGGTGCCCGTCTGCGCAATGCCAATGACGTCGTGGCCAGCGATCATCTCGGGGATGACCTGTTCCTGAATCGGGGTGGCGTGGGTGTAGCCCTCGCTGGTTACAGCGCGAACAAGGGGTTCGGCAAGGCCGAGCTCAGCAAATGTCTTTTTCAAAGAAGTCTTTCAAGAATTCTGCCAATCACGGGCGCATGCCCATGGCAGATGTTTTTAAACAGCGGAGGTGTGCCCAACGTCCCTTGCTATTGGCAAAAGGGGAAGGCAAGGCGCGAAAACCCGCAACGATTGCGGTCGGCCAGGCAAAACGAAGGATTGGAGTGGGGCGCCGTTTGGCGAGGACTCAAATACAGGTGAGGCTAAACGCAAGTGCGAAGTGTAGCCCATTTATCAGCCTGACACGGAAATTATCGGAAATAATTCATCTATGACACATTTACGCCGCTTCTTATTGCTCTGGGCCAGTACTGCGATCGCTTTGTGGATTGTGGATGGTGGTTTTGATTCCATCACGTTTCTGTCGCTTGAGAGCCTGGCGATGGCCAGTGTTGTCCTGGCGCTGGCCAACCTCACGATCAAGCCGCTTCTGGTTGTGTTGACGCTTCCCTTCACCATCCTGACGCTCGGGCTTGCATTGCCCGTGATCAACGGACTGGTCTTACTTGCGGTGGCCGCCGTCGTTCCGGGCTTTGAGATAGCTGGATTCTGGATGGGGGTGCTCGCGGCGCTGGCCGTGTCGCTGGTCAGTCTTCTCATTCGGGTCGCCACGGGTCAGACGCGGGTTCAGACCAAGGTCATTCGGGGGCGCCTAGACGAGGACGGGGTGATTGACGTGGAGGCCCGGGAGAAACGAGACCCCACGTCCAGACGCCATTTGAAGGACGAAGACCGGGATTGATCGTTAACGATTTTTCGCATTACGGAAATTTCAAGGTTTTTGGGGTTAACTTTAATTTTTAGTTGCATCGCACAAAAAGTTCGGTTCTAATACAACTTGTGCAGCGCATCAAATCAACAACCACGAGATGCAAAGCGAAGAAATCAAACCGACGTGCCCTACAACAACAATTGGAGAATCAAATGAAAAACCTAAACGAGCAGTTCGCCGACATCGCTAAGACAAACGTTGCTTCCGCTATGGAGATCAGCGACGTTGCCATGAATGGCGTTGAGAAGATGGTTGACCTTCAGATGAAGGCTGTGAAAAACGCTGTTGCGACCCAGGCAGAGAACCTTCAGTCCTTGATGTCTGTGAAAGACGTTCAGGAAATGGTGAAAGTTCAGTCCTCTTTCGCATTGCCTGCAATGGAGAGCGCTGTCTCCTACGCAAACGCTGCTTACGCAATTGCTTCTGAGACCGCCAATGCATTTGCCAAAATGGCAGAAGCGCAGATCTCTGCAAACAACGAGAAAATGACGACGGCTGTTGAAGAGTTCTCGAAGAATGCTCCCGCTGGCTCTGAGAGCGGTGTTGCTCTGGTGAAATCGGCTCTGACGGCTGCTAACGCTGCCTACGAGACTGCAAGCAAAGCTGCAAAACAGGCCGTTGCTGCTGTTGAGCAGAACGTTCAGTCGGCAACGAAAGCAAGCGTGAAAGCTGCAACGACCGCTCTGAAAGCTGCCTAATCGGGGTCGCTTTAGCGCAGTTCAATAAAAGGACCCTACGGGGTCCTTTTTACTTGGGTGAATCGCAAAATCTCGTCGCAGACAGCGGCGCTGTACTGCACGGGATGTCCACTGTTGGGATAGTCCACGACTCGGGTCAATGGGTGTATTCCGTAAAGACGCTTGACCACCGCATCATTCACGATCTCGCTTGATTGCCCGCGAAGTAAGAGGATGGGTGCTGACACTTGTGCAAAGCTGGCGGTGAAATCAACCCCAGAGAGTCGCGTCTCATGCGGAAGGTCTAAGTGGCCGGGCTGTCGTACGGCATGGATCAAGGCAGGGTCTACGCGTAACTGTCTGGCAAGATCTTGGCCATTGAGGTCAGCGAGATTGATCTTCACCGCATGGGTCATCTCCGTCATCAAGGAGAAGACACCGCTCCAGGGAAGTACCGGGCCGATGTCATTGAGGATAAGACTTCCTAAAAGCCTTGGTTTGTGGATTGCCATGAAGATCGCGAGCAGTCCACCCATGCTGGTTCCCACA
>JBDLRA010000048.1:0-11339 GCA_039800285.1 Pseudomonadota bacterium | reverse complement strand
CCTCACGCAAAGCCCAAGAGCCAAATGCGCCGATCGCACAGACCGTGATCAGCTGCCAGAGTCCACCTTGAAGTAGCGGAGCAAAACCAAGGCCATAGCTCAGATCCGGGGGCGCGATATTAATCTGCCACAAGTTCCAGGTTGGCCCCTGCGAGGCGCCCCAGATAATGAGCAGCGTGCCCAGCACACTAAAAAAAGCCGCGGTGATTCCGAAAAAGCCGACATAGAACGGCCCTACCCAGAAATCAAATAGATCCCCTCCAACGAGGGTTCCGCCACGGACACGATACTTTCTTTCAAAACTGAGCATCGCCATTTGAATCTCTCCAGTTCAAATCGCAGAGTGCGCTGAGTGAATACCCAAGCGCCCCCTGCTTTCTTTACAACGACTTACTTGGGTGACGCGGCGGGGGCTGGGGTTGCTTTCGCAGCCTTGATCTCTGCCTGGGTCTTGCCGTCCAGCCAATTGAAACGCTCGGTTGACAGCAAAATGAAGTGAATCATTGCTGCGAGGCCGAACAAAAATACCGCTTGTGCTGCTAAAGCACGGAGCGGATCGAACAGGCGCCATACTCTCCACATGGTTCCATCTCCTAAAAAATTAAGTGAGTTGAGACATAAAGGTGTAAACCGCTGCCTTAACATCACCGATTAACGTCTTACCGCCCTCTGCTCCCGGAAACCAGGAACGCCACTGCAGAAAACACACCTGCGCGATGAGAGCAATCGCCAGAAACACGACGAAGCTGATTGCAAAAATCCCGTGAAACGCCAAAGAGTCGTTTCTTGTGGACTCGTGCAAGGATTCGTTAGTTATCTGAGACATAGCATTCCCCTATTCAGAAAGATCGGTAATTAGTTAATCCAAGGACGCCATGCCCAGACAAGCGCATGCGCAATCACAGCAGTCGCCGTGAACCCGAGGAAACCCTGGATATAGAACTTATGAAACTCCTGAGCTTCTTCGTCGGTAAGTCCCGAAAGACTTGTTTTGCCATTACTCATAGGATCTCTCCTCTAAGTTGGCCTTGCGGCCGTTACCACGAAAACCCCCCGTGGCCGGAGATGACACAGCAGAGCGCTGCAACATTCTTTGTGTTCGATTTAAGTAAGCGCGCTGGCTCATGCAAGCGCCCCTTGTCGTAAAGCATCACGGGCCTGCTCAACATGCGCGGCGGTGACACGGTCTTGTCCAGATTCTTTCGCGTCACGCTCCGCACGATCGCGAAGGCGCTTTGCAGCGGAGATCTGAACCAAGACAGGCTCGGACTGAACAAATTCATTAAGAAGCAGCTGGGCATCAACATCCCAGACAATTGTTTTTTGCGCGCCATCCAGAATGCGTGCTGGCGTTGGGTCCACACGATCCATATCTGTGCCTAGCGGCAGGATATGAAAGAGCGCGTCAAAAAGTGCGTTACAGAATTCCTGCAACAGATAGGTCGCCCCGGCATAGCCCATAAACGGCGTGCCGGTGTGTCGACGAATAATCGCGCCAGGAAAAGATGCTGGAATGTAAGTCGCACGCGATCCGTTTTCCGCGAGATACATCCGTTCGTTATAGCTTCCGAACATCACCAAAGGCGGCTTCTCTTTGCAGAGCAGACGCACCGCTTCACTATCGGTCTTCTCCCCAGGACGACGCGAAACAGCAAACTGGCATGGAAGCCCTAGCTCATCTTCATGGAAGTGACGAATCCCTCGGGTATAGGTGTCGTTTGCGACCACGGCAAAGCTCGCGGTACCGAAGAAATCCTGCGTCACCGAGCGCCAGAGATCCCAGATGGGTTTAATCGTGGTGTGTTTCTGCTGCGTGATAAACGGCTCCGGATCAAGACCGAGCAGTTCGCCAAGGCTACGCAGGAACTTCGTTGTACTGTGCATCCCGATTGGGGCCTGCAGGTAAGGACGGTCTAGTGCCTCACAGAGCAGGCGACCGAATTCTCGATACATGCAGATATTGACGTCGGCCTCAACCAGGCGTGAGACATCTGATAAGTGGCTACCCAGCGGAAAGACCATGTTGATCTCAGCGCCAATGCCCTGCACCAGGCGGCGAATCTCAGCAAGATCGCTGGCCATATTGAAGGTGCCATAGCATGGGCCAATAATGTTGACGCGTGGCTTTTCACCCGGTTTACGGGGACGTGGGGCCGGTACTTTTTTCATTCCGTACTCGGTCCAGAGCCACATCATGGCGCGGTTGGCACACTGCCACTGATCTTCGTCAATCGTTCTTGGCAGAAAGCGCTTGATATTGGTTCCCTCAGGGGTGACACCCCCGCCGATCATCTCCGCAATCGACCCCGTCACGACGACCGCGGGGAGATCCGGATCCAGAACAGCGTGTGCTCGTTTCATGGCGCCTTCGGTTCCTTCGCGACCCAGCTGCTCTTCAGCAAGCCCCGTTACCACGATCGGGAGCTCATGAGGCGGCAGCGCATCGGTGTAATGCAAGACGGAGGTCACGGGCAGATTCTCACAACCCACCGGTCCATCAATAACAACCTGCATGCCCTTTACTGCAGTGAAGACATAGACGGCGCCCCAGTAGCCCCCAGCACGATCATGGTCGATGACAAACATCAGCCCATCTCCTCTGCCTTGCGGGCTTTCTGCTGCTTGGCCAGCTGTCGCCGGGTCATTTCGCGAAACTCAGGATGGGCCTTTGGCTGCTCCTCCCAGACGCCCGCGTTGTCGCCTTCGCCAATTTCTTCGAAGAAGGCATGCATCTCGTTAAATCGCGTTTTGTTCTGGATTGCTGCATTAATCACTTGCGCAAGCGAGCCGGCACCGGCGGGCCCCATTAAGGGGCGCGCGGAAATTAGATTTGTGAAATACAGCGCAGGAATACTGGCCTGCTTAGCGGCCTGTACGACCGGCGTTGTACCGATCGCGAGATCGGGCGCAAATTCCTGGATCGCGTAAAGGTCGTTCTCAAGCGATGCACGATACTGAACGGTCACCCCATGCGCCTCGAGCCATTCACGATCGAGATCACTCCAAGAGGTTTTGGGACACGCCGTGCCCACATAACGGAGATCAGCACCTGACTCCACAAGTAAGCGCGCCACTAAAAGCTCGGAACCTTCATAGCCACTCATCGTGATCCGGCCTTTGATCGGCATCTTGGCGAGCGCTGCTTTAATGGCTGGCAAGAAGGCGTTTCGAGCTGCATCAATTTTTTCTTGCGAGACATTCGCGGCCTTGCCTATTGCAGACAGCCAGGCATCGGTGCCTTCAAATCCAACGGGGGCCGATCCAACGATGGGGCGTCCGGCCGCTTCAAACTCACGAATGCTGGCCGTATAAAACGGATGGATCGCAGCAACGGCCGCACCATCCATCGCCGCATAGAGCTCTCGCCATTCGCGTGTGGGGACCACTGGCCCCGCTGCGAGCCCCATGGGCGCAAGCATCATGCCGATGCCAACCGGATCTGCAGGGAACATTTCTCCAAGCAGCGTGATCGTGGGTTTATCCGTTACCCGATTTTTGGGAGCCGCTACTGGACCAGAGAGAATTTCGTCACGGGCATAGCGCAACATAGCCCCCGCAAGCACATCCTTCGCCTCAGCGTGTGTTGGCACACCAAATCCGGGTACATCAATACCAATAATCCGAACGCCATTGATCTCTTTGGGAAGCAACTGAAGTGGAACGCCACTGGCGGTTGGGACACAGAGATTAATGATCACAACGGCGTCATATTTCGCAGGGTCTGCCTGCGCGTAAACGGAGTCACGGATATCTTCAAAAAGCTTGCCCGTCACTAACGATTCCGAGTTAAACGGCACATAACCGACGCTTCTACGTGCTCCATAGAAATGTGACGTGAACGTAAGGCCGTATACACAACAGGCTGAGCCCGACAGAATCGTGGCCGTCCGACGCATCCGCAATCCAACACGCAGCGATCCAAACGCAGGGCACATACTCTGCGGCTGATCGTGCGGACCCTTTGGATAGTCGGCTGCATATTGCTCCAAGGTCTCGCTCTTCCCCGCCGCTTGTGCTGCTGCTTTTAACTGCGCGGCACCCGAGTGACAGCCCAGGCCGTCTACCTGAGCGGCCTCGGGGTTTTTCAGCGCCACAGCCTCTGGCGGAGCAGCGTGAATGGGAATAGAGATGGACTTGGTCATGATCGTTGTCAGGTGACTAGACTTCCTCGTAGACCACTTCAAGGGTTTTCTTCTCAACCACGTCTTTTCCGAGCATGTCGGCGACGGTGGCTGGCTGTAAGACCACGTCTCTACCAACACTGTCGGCAGAGAACAGACCTAAGAGAGCGTCTTGCGAAAGCGGGGTAGGACGAACAGGCGGTGCCTCAGCGACGTTGGTCGCTAGCTGCTCGAACAGAGGGCCCCACTGCGTTCCTGGGCGACCGATAATTTCATAACTTGCACTCTTGCGGCGAATATCCTCATTTGCAGGAATCGCTGCTAATACAGGAATACCGGCCTCGGCTGCGAATGCGCTGGCTTCGCCGGTGCCGTCATCTTTATTAATCACCATGCCAGCAACACCAACATTGCCGCCGAGCTTGCGGAAATATTCCACCGCGGAGCAGACGTTATTGGCGACATAGAGCGACTGCAGATCATTACTGCCGACAACAATCACCTTCTGACACATGTCGCGGGCAATCGGAAGTCCGAAGCCACCGCAGACCACATCACCGAGAAAATCGAGCAGCACATAGTCAAAGCCCCAGTCGTGAAACCCAAGCTTCTCGAGTGTCTCGAATCCGTGGATGATGCCGCGACCGCCGCAGCCGCGACCGACTTCAGGGCCGCCGAGTTCCATCGCGAATACCCCATCACGCTTAAAGCAGACGTCGCCGATCGAGACCGATTCGCCGGCAAGTTTTTTCTTGGAGGAGGTCTCAATAATGGTTGGACAGGCCTTGCCGCCAAAAAGGAGTGAGGTCGTATCACTCTTCGGATCACAACCGATGAGCAATACCTTCTTTCCTTGCTGCGCCATCATGTAAGACAGGTTCGAGAGCGTGAAGCTCTTGCCAATACCGCCTTTGCCATAGATCGCGATGATCTGAGTTGTTTTGGTCACGGGCCCGCTGGCCACAGGATCGGGTTCGACGGCTGCTTCAACCCTGAGGGACTCACGCTGCATAAACTGCACAGGAGCCTCTGAAGGACGTGTTGTTGTGCTCATGAAAGTTGTCTCCAGTCGAGAACCATCTTTAGGCAGTCGGGGTCTTGAAATGCGGTGCGATAGGCTGCATCCGCATCTGTCGGGCGACTGTGGTGCGTAATGAGATCGTCAAGCGATAGCTCACCCGATGCCGCAAGCATCGAGACAGCCTGAAGATCGGACGGCTGCCATTGGGCAGCAATTCGGAAACGCGCCTCGCGCATAAACGCAGGCGGAAAGACAAATGACAACGGATCGTCATAAAAGCCCGCTAAGGCGATTTCACCGCCAGGGCTTAAGCGTGCGATCAATGTGTCCAGAATTCGCGAATCGCCGCTGACATCACAGATGCGTTTGTAATCGCGTCGTGAATCGGCGCTGGGATCAACCACGTCATAACCCACTGCACCACGACGACGCGTCTCGCTGGTTTCCCAGACAACAGGGCGTTGCCCGGCCACCACTGCAAGTCGGGCGATGAGTCGACCAAGAACACCGTGACCAATAATCAGATCAGGCTGTGCCTGTCGGTCTCCGGAATAAACGTGATGTGCCGTTGCCGCTAACGCAAGCAATACGCCGCGATCACCGAGTGTTTCAGGGATTTTCACGACACGCGCTTCGGGGATCACCACGCGAGAGGCAGCGCCACCAAAAAGGCCTTTGATATCGCCGAAGCATTTCGCACCGGGGACAAAAACGAAATCCCCTTCGTGCACCTGATCGGTGCCTAGTGCGTGAACGACACGACCCACTGATTCGTAACCAGGAATTAAGGGATAGCCCATGCCGGGGAACTGCGGCATCCGTCCGGACCAAAGAAGTTTCTCAGTACCGGTGCTAATGCCGCTGTAACAAATGTCTACGACAAGGTCCCCTGGCCCAGGCGCAGATAGACTGACTCTTTTCAAGGCCAGTTCTTGCGGCTGCTGAAGCACGATCGCCATGGACTCCTGGGCGATGGGGTTGTCTGTCATTGTCAGTTTTGCCTTACTTTTTTAAGTGTCAATTAAGATTGACATCTTGATCTTAGGCTTCCTGGTGGCGTTGTCAAGGGAATTGAGAGCGAAACGGTCAGGTTTCAAAATTTAATAGTGTGTAACTACTAACTTTTGAATTGATCTAGACGGTTGCGACCACCATTCGGGTCTGCAGAGGGAGCCGCGTCGGGACGAGTTTCGGGTCGCGAAAACCCGCCTCCCGAATCAGCGTCATAAGCCGATCAGCACTGCGGGATCGGCCCTTTCCCATCGCCAGGAGGTAAAACCCAAAGTAGGCGTCTCCCATGGACTCGGCACCTTTGGTCCCAGACATGGGCTCAGCCACCAACAGTTTTCCACCAGCCGGAAGCGCCGCGCGCACGGCTTTCAGAATCGCCAGGGCACGATGGTCATCGTGGTCATAGAGCACTCGTATCAAACTGGCAACATCCGCACCCGTCGGGAGCGGTGTTTCAAAAAAGCTTCCACCATGCGCGATCGCCCGATCAGATAGTCCAACGCGCCGAAAATTTTCCTGGGCAAGCTCTGCCACACCGGGAAGATCAAACAACATTAGCTCGAGGTTCGGGAAGCGCTGCGCAGCTGCCATTAAGAAGGTTCCCTGCCCTCCGCCAACATCCATCAGACGACGGTGCTGAGAAAACGGAAATGCCGACAGAATTTCGCTCGCCACCAAAGGCTGCGAAGCACTCATGAGTTCCGAGTATTCACGCACGCGCTCCGCAGAGAGCAGCGTTGGTGAACTGGCCTGCTCATCCGCATACGGCCAGTAGCCCGAGAGATTTGGTGTTGTTTCACCTTTCAGAAGCGCGACAGGATCTCGAAGATCCGCATAGAGCGTCGCATGGTGATGCACAAGCGCGGTGACCGCGGTATTGCCCACAAGCACACCGCCCAGCATCCCGAGCCCCCACTGATCATCGCGACGCCGCTCAACAAGCCGCAACGACTCAGCAGCCATCAACAATCGCGTCACAGCATCACTGGAGAGCCCCAAACGATCCGCTAATGATTTCTCTGACTGCGGCCCTGCTGACAAGATCTCGAAGAGATTGAGCTTGACGCAGGCATACAGAATTTGTGAATAGACAAAGCCTGCAACCAGATCAAAAAGCGCTTTTGCTTCTTTGCGGGCAATCGGGCGTGTCAGTGGAAACCACGCGGCAAAACGATGAAACCCCTCGCTTGCGAGAAGCCGATCTCGCAACGCGAGCCAACGATCTTTGATGGTCACGCGGAGGCTTCTTGTCCTAGGGAACGCTCTGACCACTGCCGTGGTACCAGTCGCTCAGATTCCGCGAGCACAAGCTCACGCAGCGCAGGTGCGCCAGGGCATGAAGGAATGGCACGCATGGCTTTGCCAACGAGTAGATCAAAATTCTGAATTGCGCCGAAGAGCCCAAGTTCTCGCGCAGAGCTTTGTCGATCGTGCGCAAGGTCCTGACCGACAGGCTTGCCCAATGCAAGCGGGTCCCCCATCACATCGCGAATGTCATCAGCCACTTGATAGGCCTCACCGAGCCAGTCGCCCAAAGGACGCCATGACTCAGCAGGCGCACCACAGGCAATCGCACCACAGGCAGTCGCTGCTGCAAACAACGCACCTGTCTTGGCACGCTGATAGTCACGAAGATTTGCTCGCGGCTCACATTCCCAAGCCTGACCCGCCACGATGCCATCAGGCGATCCGGTCGCCTGAGCGATCTGCGCCATCAAGGGCGCAAGACGTTCGGGATGAGTCGCCTTGGTCTCAGCAAGGACCTGAAACGCAAGAACGATGAGCCCATCCCCCGCTAACACCGCAAGTCGTTCACCGAACAACGCGTGCACAGAGGGCTGACCACGGCGGGTCTGGGCATTATCAAAGCAGGGAAGATCGTCGTGAACCAGGGACGCACAATGCAGAAGCTCCAGCGCAACCGCTGCTGACAGAGCAAGCGGGGGGTCATCTAGCCCGCAGGCCTTTGCCACGGCCAAGGTGAGCTGAGGACGAATTCGAGCGCCACCCGGGAAGACAGCGTGGTGATAGGCCTTGGCCAATAACGATGGCCCGTGGGGAGACTCGGCCCGAGCGACCGCCGAACGCAGCGCCTCTTCAAGCCTCGATTTAAGATGTTCAGCTGCGCTCATAACAAAACCCTTCAAAACGCCAATTTCCTGACGGTGTGTAGGTATATTGTCACTTATGACTGTCAACTGCAATAGACACTTTTTAGCTGATCGAGAAAGCCCCGCCCAGGTACTACCGGCGGATTGGCCTTATCGGAAAGAAAGCGCCTTTGTTTCAAGGGGACATATCAATTGGCATGTCCAGGTCTTCGGCTCTCGCAAACCGACGCCGTTGACCGTACTGCTTCTTCATGGAACGGGCGCCTCAACCCACAGCTGGTCTGAGCTGATTGAACCGATTCGTCAGTTCGCCTGCGTGATTGCGCCGGATCTTCCGGGGCACGGCTTTACACGTGGCGCGCAGCCAAAGGACCTGACGCTGCGCGGGATGGCCACTGCGCTCGACGGTCTGATTCGGGCTATGGCAGTGGAAGGGCCGATCATGGTCGTTGGCCACTCAGCAGGCGCACCGCTGGCAATCGAATGGGCACTGCATGAAGGTGGCGACCCTAAGAACTCCTTCAGCATCCAGAAGATTGTTGGCTTGAACCCCTCGCTCGTTCCGCCGCCATCGCTCTACACCAGCCTTCTCGGCCCGATCATGGCGCCTGTTGCGACATCAACACCGATGACCGGGCTACTCGCTTACATTGCCGCAAACACGGCGATGGTGGACCAGCTTCTCAACTCGACAGGATCCAACATCCCACCAACAAGTCGTCGTCACTATCGATTCCTGTTTTCTCAGTCCCAGCACGTTCAAGGCGCCATGGGATTCATGGCAGGCGCGGACCTCCCCGCCATGCTCGAGCGCGGCAGACAACTGACAGCCCCCACCGCTTTTCTTCTCGGGAAAGAGGATCCCTGGGTGAAACAAAAGCCCTTACAAGAAGTGATTGCCAAGTCATTCCCGAAAGCGTCCGTCACGGTATGGCCAGGCGGCCATGTCTTACACGAGGAAACACCGCAACGCGTGTCGGACTATCTTCAGACCATTGCCTTAACAACCTGAGACACCTGCATCGCGCCCGCATGCGGAAGCGGCATGTAACGCGCATGCATGATTGCAGCGATCTCCTGCGCTGCAGAGGATGGCTGTGGCGAGGTGTCAATCAACATCACCGGCAGTCCTGCCACCGCCATCATCTTGGCTGCAGCCTGGGCATCATTTCTTGCCTGCTCGCGCCCCGGTGTGCCATCACGACCAATGTTTGCCTTTCCATCTGTCAGCATGACAATCACCGGCGTCTCGCCTCTGCGCGCAACGGTGAGCGCGAGATCAAGGCTTGCCTCAATCGCTGTCGCCAACGGCGTGCCGCCACCGCCAGGAAGGCCAGAGAGCCCACGCTTCGCACGAACGAGCGAACGCGTTGGTGGCAGAATCACTTCCGCTTTCTGTCCGCGAAAAGCAATCACTGCAACCTGATCACGTCGCACGTAACAATCGGCCAACAGCAATTCAACAGCACCTTTCGCTTCCGCAAGACGATGAATTGCAGAAGATCCCGATGCATCCACGACAAAAATGGTGGTGGTCTCAGCGCGATCTTTAAATCGTTTGATTCGAAAATCCTCTGTTCGAATCAACAGTCGACGCTTGGTGTCTTGTGTCCGTCTACGGATCGTCTGCCAGGGTGCGGCTGCGCGAAGCGTATCAATCACACTCAATCGCGCCTGACCCCGCGGCAGCCCCTGCCTTGATCCGAGGGGCCTTCCCCGATGACTTCCCTTTTTCTGCGCTCCAGATTTGCCGGAACCCCCCATCTGCCGAAGACGCTGCTGATCCGAAAGCAGCTGGGCCAACAACCCAGCTGGAATGGCTGCGCGCGCTGCCTCGAGAACGACATCGTCCAGATTCTCCAACTCTTCAAGATTCGGCGCTGGATTCTCTGGCGGCTCATCAGCAGACGACTCGGGTGGCGGCTCCGGAGAATCCTCAGGGGGTTCTGGCTCCGCAGACTCAGGAGGCGCAGGCATCATCAACGCCTGTGGCGCCAAGACGAGTCGCGCTGCAAGCGTCGCATCCTCTTTACTGACAGACTGACGACCAGCACGCTGGGCAGATCGACTTGCGACACGCCGTGCAAACATCGCTGCACGAATGGACCAGATCCCAAGCTGCAACGCAGTCCCGCAGAGGGCCTGCGTGATCGCATCGGAGCAATCGATCGCGCTCGTGTCGTTTCCTGCAGAATGCTCGTTAGAAAATTCAATTGCGTCTTGGACGAGATCGTCATCCGAGAGATCCTGAAATAGCGCAATCGCCTGCGTCATCTCTCCAAGGGAAACCTCGGAGAAGTCAACACGAAAAGCGATCCGATCTAAAAGCGCATCGGAGACGCGTTCATCGTCTCCAACATGTTCATCCAAGAGCAGTACTGCAAACTTCGCCGGCGACTCAGCGGAAAGCCCCTCACGCTCGACACGCACCAGACCTTCATCTAACGTCGCCGCAATTCTCCCGGCCAAAGCTGCCGACATGCGTTCAGCCATGGGGATCACGAGAAGCCCACCATGCACATCCGCTAATAGCCCCGCACTGAACACAGGACGGCCCTGATGAAGGGTAGCCGAGAGATCTAGCCCACCAAAAAGCCGGTCATCATGGATATGCAACGGAAGCTTTCGAAACGGCAGGCTACCCGGGAGCGCATCACGAATGAAATCAAGATAGGCATCCCGCACCGGGCCTGCATGCGCGCGAATCAAAAGCCCCCCCAGCTGACCGGGCTCCTCGACAAGCAGTCGCGCTGCCATCAATGCGTCCTGAAGAAACGCCTGTCGATCCAATCCGTCGGCAGCCACTGGAAAGACGCCCGTTCCCGTCAGTCGTTAAGCGGCGAAGAGCTCGTCGACCGCACGCTGAACACGTACACCAGAGGCGGTGTCGTCTAAGGGATTGCGGCGAAGACGATGACGAAGGGCCATCGGCGCGATCCGTTGCAGATGATCAAGGGTCACCGCTTTTGCAGACTCTAGGGCAGCCAGCGCCCGCGCTGCGCGCATCAGCGTCAGCTCCCCACGAAGCCCGTCGGTACCGAGCTTCAGACACAATGCAGACGCACGCTCCAGCAC
>JBDLRA010000047.1:0-5223 GCA_039800285.1 Pseudomonadota bacterium | reverse complement strand
ACATGTTTCATCGCGGGGTGGTGGTTCTGGGCAAACATGAAACCAACGCCAACCTGCTCGATCGATTTCGCAACCTGTTCTGGTGCGAGATGGATATTGATGCCCAAAGCCTCGAGCAGATCTGCGCTGCCCGTGCTGGAGGAAACCGAACGGCCACCGTGCTTGGCAACATTGGCGCCGGCAGCTGCTGCAACAAACATGGCTGTTGTCGAGATATTAAACGTGTGCGCTCCGTCACCACCCGTGCCACAGATGTCCACGAGCCTAGGCGCATGCACCTTGACTTGGGTTGAAAACTCGCGCATCACGGCAGCGGCAGCAGCCACTTCGTCCTCGGTCTCCCCTTTGGTACGCAGTGCAGCCAGAAAGGCGCCAGTCTGGGCCTGGGAGGTTTCGCCTGACATGATGGCCTGCATCACCTGCGTCATCAGTTCATGGCTTAGCGGTTCATGTCGGATGATCTGATTGAGAGCGGGTGCAATGCTAAACGTCATGATGCGCTGTGATTAAGGATGGTCCAGGAAATTTTTGAGCATGGCATGGCCGTGCTCACTCAGAATCGATTCAGGATGGAACTGCACCCCGTGCACCGCTAGCGACTTGTGCTGCACCCCCATGATTTCGCCGTCTTCGGTCCAGGCGGTTACGACAAGATCACTGGGCAGACTTGATCGCTCAATCGCAAGGGAGTGATAACGAATCACCGTCATGGGACTCGGCAAACCGGCAAACACGCCTTGGCCCGTGTGCGTGATCGATGACGTCTTGCCGTGCATTAGGGTCTGTGCGCGGATGACTTTGCCGCCAAAAGCAGCCCCAATCGCCTGATGCCCCAGGCAGACGCCCAAAAGCGGAATCTGGCCCTTGGCCTTCTGAATCAGCTCAACGGAAATACCAGCCTCGGCGGGGCTACAAGGGCCCGGAGAGATCACAATGCGGTCCGGTTTGTTTGTGCCGGTTCTTCCAAGAATCTCTTCGACAGAGACTGCGTCATTACGAATCGTTTCAACGTCCGCACCGAGTTCCCCCAGGTACTGAACGAGGTTGTAGGTGAACGAATCGTAGTTATCGATCATTAGGACTTTCATGATCGAACCCCTGATGGTTTTGCCTCTGCTGGTGGCTGTAATCCGTTTTCAGCCATCTCAGCTGCACGAATCATGGCGCGGGCTTTGTTTTCGGTCTCTAGCCATTCATTTTCCAAAATAGAGTCCGCAACAATGCCAGCAGCAGCCTGCGCATGCAGCAGGCCATCTTTCAGAATGCCCGTGCGAATCGCAATCGCCAGATCCATATCGCCCGCAAAGGACAGATACCCGCAGGCGCCGCCGTATAGGCCGCGCTTCGTGGGCTCTAACTCGTCAATAATTTCCATTGCCCGGATCTTTGGTGCGCCGGTAAGCGTTCCGGCTGGGAAAGACGCGCGAAGCACATCTAAGGCCGTAAGCCCAGGCTTTAACAGACCATCGACGTTCGACACCAGGTGCATCACATGGCTATATCGCTCGACCACCATCTGCTCGGTCACTCGTACAGATCCGGTCTGTGCGATGCGGCCAATGTCATTACGCGCAAGATCAATCAGCATCAAGTGTTCAGCGCGCTCTTTGGGATCTTCCTGGAGTTCTTTTTCAAGTGCCAGGTCTTCCTCTGGCGTTGCACCGCGCGGCCGGGTACCTGCAATCGGACGAATCGTGACACGCGTCTCAGGCTTGCCATCTACTGCGATCTTGTCCTGACGGACCAGGATCTCGGGAGATGCGCCAATCACATGAAAGTCGCCAAGATCATAGAAATACATGTAGGGCGACGGATTGATCGAGCGCAAAGCACGATAGAGCGTCAACGGTGCGCCTGCATAAGGCTTTCGCAGGACCTGCCCAATCTGGACCTGCATGACATCACCCGCAGAGATGTACTCCTTAGCAATCCCGACTGCCTTGAGGTAGTCCTCTTTTTTGAAGTCACGGATCACTTCCGTTGGGGTGAAGGCCTTTGCCTCTGGTGGCGCCACCGTCACGTGCAACTTGGCCTCTAGACGTGCAAGCTCCGCCACACCGTCGGCATACGCCTTTGCAGGCTCTTGACCCGGATCAACATAGACAATCAGATAGAGGCGACCCGCAAGATTGTCGATGATGGCAAGCTGCTCCGTCAGCAGCAGCACAATGTCTGGCACTCCAATCGGGTCTTTCTTGTTCTTCGCCTGCGGCGTCGACAGCCGGGGTTCGATGTGACGAACCGTGTCGTATCCGAAATAGCCGGCGAGACCGCCGCAGAAACGCGGCAGTCCTGGAGTGATGGCAACTTTAAACTGAGAGAGGTACGACTCCGCGAAGGCGATGGGATCTGCCTTGTGCGCAGACACCAACTTACCATTTGTCTTAACGGTGATCTCGTCGTCTCGCGCCTCGATCCGCGTCTTTGCGGGCAGGCCAATAAAGGAATAGCGGCCAAATCGCTCGCCGCCGACAACCGATTCCAGAAGAAAACTGTTGGGCTGGTTCGCAAGCTTTAAGTATAAAGATAGCGGCGTATCCAGATCAGCCTGGAGCACGCGAACGAGAGGGATACGGTTGTAGCCCTGCACCGCAAGGGCTTCAAACTCAATTTCAGAGATCACAGAAACATCCGTTTAAACCGTTGCAAGCGCAGATCTGAACTTACCGATGATGCCCTTATATCCCCCGTCGGCGTCCGGCGCACCGAACACTGCTGAGCCTGCGACGAACGTATCAGCACCTGCCGCGGCCGCCTGCGCAATATTGTCGACTTTGATTCCGCCATCGACCTCCAAAAGGATCGACTGACCGCCTTGCTGCTGATAAGCATCGATCTTTGCGCGTGCCGCCTTCAACTTCGGGAGCGTGCTGGCGATAAAGGACTGCCCACCAAACCCGGGGTTCACCGACATCAACAGCACCATATCGATCTTGTCCATCACCCAGTCCATGTATTCCAAAGATGTGCTGGGGTTAAAAACAAGCCCCGCCTTACAGCCCTGGTCCTTGATCAGCTGGAGCGTTCGGTCGACATGCGGAGAGGCCTCTGGGTGAAACGTGATGATGTCCGCACCTGCCTTTGCGAAGTCCACCACCAAGGTATCGACCGGCGAGACCATCAGATGCACATCAATCGGGATCTTGACGTGCGGCCGAATGGCCTTGCAGACCAAGGGGCCCACCGTCAGGTTAGGAACATAATGGTTGTCCATCACGTCGAAGTGAATAAAATCGGCGCCAGCCGCTTCAACCCGACTGACTTCTTCGCCAAGACGGGCGAAGTCAGCGGACAGAATGCTGGGAGCGATACGGTAAGGGGTGGGCTTAGTATTCATAGGGGCATTCTAGATCAGCGCTTGCCGCGCATCGTCCACCAGATAATGAATAGAAACAGCGCCAGGGCCACTCCGGCCTCAAGGAAAATTAGCCACATGTTTTGCCACCTATCCTCGTTTTTTGGTTATTTTACGGGCCCCATGATGCAACGCGGCAGTTTTTCAGGGGCCTTGGCGGGTCTTTCGGCTTTGGTCCTTCTGGTCGCTCCGATTTCGTCTGATGCCCAGCAACACCGCCATGGGAAAGGGCAAGGGGGGCATCAGGCAAAACTAACAGCGATCGGGTTTGGGGATCTGCCAGGTTGGGCCTCGGATGACCTAGCTGGATTTTGGCCAGCGTTCCAAGCCAACTGCGATGTCATGAGGCTCCGCAGTACACCGTGGGCAGGCGTCTGCAAAGATGCGCAAAGCATTGATCCTAGTCAGCGCGAGGCCATTCGCAGTTTCATTGAGTCACGCTTCATTCCGCATCAGTTAACCGATGAAAAAGGGGCCCGATCCGCAACGATCACGGGCTACTACGAGCCGCTCCTGAAAGGGTCGCGAACCCGCAGTGGGCAGTATCAGATCCCCCTATATCGAACCCCCAAAGATCTGATCAATGTTGATTTGTCATCGATTTACCCGGAACTGAAGTCGTTGCGACTGCGTGGCCGCCTGGAGGGGAATCGGGTTGTGCCTTACCCAACCCGCGAAGAAATCGAGAAACGGGGATTGCTCGCGGGGCAAGAGTTACTCTGGGTAGAGGACCCTGTCGAAGCATTCTTTCTTCAGGTCCAGGGATCCGGGCGTGTGGAACTGACAAACGGTGAATCCATTCGGGTGGGTTACGCCGAACAAAACGGCTATCCCTATCGATCGATTGGTCGCTATCTGATTGAAAAAGGAGAACTCAAGCCGAATGACGCCTCGATGCAAAGTATCAAAGCCTGGGTTGCAGCGAACCCCCACCGCCGAGATGAGCTTTTGCATCAGAACCCAAGCGTCGTTTTCTTTCGCGAGGTCTCAACCCTTGCAAAGGGCGCAGGCCCGCTAGGGTCGATGGGGTTACCGCTCACCGCAGGTCGATCGCTTGCAGTCGATGCACGATTTGTCGGTATTGGAAGCCTGGTGTTTCTGAGCACCCGAGTCCCGCGTCCCGGCGCTCCGCCGAGAGACGCTGGCATTCCTTTTCAGAGACTAATGGTCGCCCAAGACACCGGGAGTGCGATCCTCGGACCCCACCGAAGTGACATTTTCTTCGGCACAGGTCCGGAGGCAGGAGAGGTTGCGGGAAGGATGCGTGCTGACGGTACGGTCTATGTCCTCATCCCGCGCTGATAACTAGTTCAACGACTTCTCTAGCCGGTCCTTCGGAATCGCACCTGAGAAGCGCTTGCCATCGGCTAGAAAAGTCGTGGGCGTTCCGCTTACGCCCAGCGTGCGGCCAAGCTCCAAAAGTTTTGCCATCTGAAAGTTACAGTCGGCACCCGCCTTGGGGGGTTCTTTCCCGAATAACATCCAGTCATTCCAGGCCTCTTCACGATTCTTGGCACACCAAGCGTTCTTGGAGACCGTCTCTGATTCTGCTCGCAGAATCGGATAGAAGAAGGTATAGATCGTGACATTGTTCATATCGAGCAATGTCTTCCGATACGTTCTGCAGAAACTACAGTATGGGTCCTCAAAGACTGCAAGAACACGTTTGCCGTTGCCCTTCACCGTCTTCATTGCAAGCTCAAGTGGCAGCTTAGAAAAATCAATCTTGTTGACTTCCTCTAGACGAGCTGCTGTCAGGTTTTCTCCAGACCGAAGATTCACCATCTGACCTTCGACAATCGCAAATCCGCCTTTTTCATCGACATAGATCAGATCTGTTCCGATCCTTACCTCTACAACACCAGGCA
>JBDLRA010000046.1:0-3588 GCA_039800285.1 Pseudomonadota bacterium | reverse complement strand
CTTGGGTGGTTCTTTTTAAACGAGGCCATCACCGTGATCCAGATCATCGGGATGGCCATCGTTTTGGTGAGCATGGCGGTACTGCTGACAGCTCAGACGACCAAGGCAGCTCCGCCAGAGGACGTGACAAGTCGTTAAGGTGTTCGCTTTCGAATGGCAGTGACGATGTAGCGATTGCCTTCAGCGATGACCTGAAACTCGATGCGATCGCCCGCTGTAAGACCGTCAAGTGTCTTGGCGTCTCGGACGGTGAACACCATCGTCATGGGCGGCATGTCCAGTGACTTAATCTCTTCGTGCTGAATCGTGAGCCGGTTGTTGGCTGGATCCAGTCGACGAATCAAGCCGTTCGCCCAGTCGCCAGAGGCCACGGCGGCTGCCACCTCAATCGTCCCCTTCATACCCGCCTCAAAATGCCCCGCAATGAGACAGGCAAACTCGAAGCGCCCTGGGCGATTGAACGTCCAGACAAGGTCCTCGCGCTTTCCTGGACTGACATGCGCCATATAGGGCTCATCGTGCTCCATGTTTGGAAACTTTTTCATCATCTCAGCGTGGGCAGCAAGCTCCTTTGCCGTTCCGATGACCATCTCATGCATGACCTTGCCTTGATTGGCGACGCGGAAGCGAATGGTCTCGCCAAGCTTGACATTGAGCCGATTGGGCGTGAACTGCATGTTGTCCGTCATGGCAATGTCAATGGTCCGATCGACCTTCTTGGGGTCGCCTGCGATTCCCCATTCTTTCTGTTCGGCCACGGCCATCGATTTACCGTGCTGGTGACCCGATGGACCGTGTGCAATGACAGGGGTGGCCATGAGAGAAACACCGCTCATAACCACGGCGGCGATAAATGTTGTGGTGAGGTTCTTCATGATGATCAACCTTCTTTCGTTTAGTGTTGGTGTGACTGCGTCGGTTTTCTGACTTGCACTTCGACTTCGGTTTTCGACTGGCGGGGCATTGCGCCTTTGCCTGCCGAGCCCTGGCGGGCCGGCTCCGCAAGGGGTGCGCCGGTCCACTCGTAGGCGATGGTTCCTTGCGGGTGCTGGTACCAGCCTGGATCGCTGTAGTCGCCAGGCTTTTGATCAGCACGGACTTTTAGCACACTGAACATTCCGCCCATCTCGACCGATCCGAAGGGTCCCTGGCCGGTCATCATCGGAATCGTGTTTTCTGGCAGGGGCATTTCCATCTCTGCCATGTCTGCCATGCCGCGTTCCCCCATGACCATGTAGTCCGGAATCAGACGATTGATCCTCTTGGCAAGCCCAGTGTGATCCACGCCGATTAAGGTGGGCACTTTGTGACCCATTGCATTCATCGTGTGATGAGACTTGTGACAATGGAACGCCCAGTCGCCAGGCTCATCCGCAACGAAGTCAAGCTGGCGCATCTGGCCAACCGCAATATCCTGCGTGACTTCATAGCGCCGTGTGCTCTTGGGAGTGGGGCCGCCGTCGGTGCCGGTGACCATGAACTCATGCCCATGAAGATGGATTGGGTGATTGGTCATGGTGAGGTTACCGATTCTCAACCGAACCCGGTCGTTGAGTCGAACATTGAGTGAATCAATCCCAGGGAAGACACGGCTGTTCCAGGACCATATATTGAAGTCGAGCATGGTCATGATCTTGGGGGTATAGCTGCCCGGATCGATGTCGTAGGCGTTTAAGAGAAAGCAGAAGTCTCGGTCCACGGGATCAATCAGGGGGTGACGCCCTTTGGGGTGTGTCACCCAAAAGCCCATCATGCCCATGGCCATCTGCGTCATCTCATCGGCATGCGGGTGATACATAAACGTGCCAGGGCGACGCGCGACAAACTCATAGACAAAGGTCTTTCCCGGCTGAATGCCTGGTTGGTTCAGTCCTGTGACGCCATCCATGCCATTCGGAAGACGCTGCCCATGCCAGTGGATCGAGGTGTGCTCGGGGAGCCGGTTCGTGACAAAAATGCGGACCTTATCGCCTTCGACCACCTCGATGGTGGGGCCGGGAGACTGACCGTTATAGCCCCAGAGATGTGCTTTAAATCCTGGCGCCATCTCACGCACGACTGGCTCGGCAATCAGGTGGAATTCCTTTACGCCATTGTTCATGCGCCAAGGTAGCGTCCATCCATTGAGCGTGACGACCGGGTTGTAAGGACGACCAGTCTGAGGAATCAGTGGCGGCTGGGTCAGCGGACTGTCTTGAAGGACAGGCTCTGGAAGTCGGGCAAGAGCGCTCTTTGCAACGGATGCCGCAGCCATCGTGACACTTGCAGCAGCAACACCACCAAGAAATTCACGTCTGTTTTTGAGGTTCATGGGCGTTGTCCAATCTGGTCAAGATGCGTATTGAGAAGGGCAAGTTCAAGTGCAAGCTCTGACTCCGAGACCATCAGGTCAGAAAGTGCCTGAATCGATTTCTGTCGTGCCTGCAAGAGATGCTCGGCCTCCTTGAGGAGATCAAAGACCCCGATGATCATGCCGTTGTACTGAAGTACGGCTTCATCAAGCATCTGCTGTCGCATGGGCAGGATTCGCGTTTGATATTGCTCGTATTGCTTTAGTCGTGCTGCGTGTCGCGACAGGGCTTGTCGTACTTTGGACTGTTGCTCGATCAAATCCATCGCAGGCGCCTCTTTCGCGATGGCGGCCTGCGCAAGGAGCGACTCCAGTCGGCCGCGTGTCTCTGAGGCACTTTTCGCATTGACGGTTGTCTCGCTGATCAGTTGCACATCAGCGTTCGGCTTAGCAAATCCGATCAACTGGAAGAGACGCTCTTGTTCCTGGATGACGCGATCTTCTGCCTGCATTTTTGAGGTTAACGCAGACTCTGCTTTTAGTTTCTCCTCAAGGAGATGCAAGGCGTTTAGGTTTCCCGCCTTTCGCATCCGTAATGAGAGCTCGGCAGCAATCATCGAGACTTCATAAACGTCCGCTTGGACTTTCGACGATTCCTGCGCCGCATAGGCGGCATAGAACTGTCGCTTCAGTTCATCCATCATTCGGTGATGTGCGATGAGCGCATGCCGTTGCTCTGGCGTGAGCTGACGCCAGGATGGGTTGTTTGGGTCTATCCCAGTGAGCCTCTGCGAGATCTCGGGGGTTCTGGCCTGCACCATTCGGGTGGCATCCGCAAGGCTCAGAAGAGCGACAGGGCGCTTCTGTGACGATATCGGCTCAGGGGTCTGGGCTTCTCGAAGGTAGGCCTTCCAGCCGCCCGCCTTCTGCACTTGCTCGATGACAGCGCGCCAATCCGAGACCGCAGGAACCTGCGCTGTCGCAGGCGTCACCATGAAACAAGGCAGGATGAAAGGAACGAGATGAACTCGCATAAACACTCCTTGGTTGTATAGAACACAACTTCCACCGAAAGGTGAAAGAGATCTCTAAAACAAACGGAGGTTTATCGAGGGGGGCGTAATGGACCGTCAGGCGCTTCGCCAGTCGCTAATACTGACGTGATGACAGACGGTAACGGCGATTTAAAGGCCTGCGGTGGCGCCGGTAGATCACCGGATGTGACAACTGTCATCAGGCAGCCGCTTGCGCAGTAGGCGCAGCCCTGATGGTTGTGATCGGGCGCTGCGTCGTCGTGG
>JBDLRA010000045.1:0-11354 GCA_039800285.1 Pseudomonadota bacterium | reverse complement strand
AACTCAAACCTGGCATGACCTTCACCATCGAGCCCATGATCAATGCCGGCCGCCCGGAGATTAAAGAACTGGCCGACGGATGGACCATCGTGACCAAGGACCATAGTCTGTCGGCCCAGTGGGAGCACACGGTGCTGGTTACCGAGACCGGCGTCGAGGTCTTGACCGTTTCCGAGCAGAGCCCCGACCGTGACCGCGCCGCAGCGCTCAGCATCCGCTAATCCTGCCCCCATGGATGACCGCGCGGTTATCCAGCCTCTCGCGAAAACCCTGCGTGCCGAGCTCATGCTGGCGCGCCAGACCAACCAGACCCTCTGGACCCAGGGCGCCAACCCAGCGATTGCCCTTACGGAGATGTCGAAGGCGGTCGATGGGATCCTCCGCGATCTATGGGCTCATGCTGGAATCCCCAAGGCGACGCTCGTTGCCGTCGGGGGGTATGGCCGTGGCGAGCTCTTTCCGTATTCGGATGTCGACCTACTGATCCTGATGCCGGAAGGCTACAGAGAGTCTGAGATTGCCGCCCCGATTGAGCAACTGGTGAGCCAGTTCTGGGACATTGGACTCGATGCCAGTCACAGCGTGCGATCCGTCTCTGAATCCATCCGGCACGCGCAGGACGACCTAACGATCGCAACGGCCTTACTCGAAGCAAGGTGGCTTGCAGGGCCCAAAGCACCTGTTCAGCAGCTGCTGAAAGAATGGTTTACGGCGATCAATATCCAGGAATTCGCGCAGGGCAAACAGCTAGAGCTGCAACAGCGACATGCCCGTCACCAAGATACGCCTTACAGTCTTGAGCCCAACTGCAAAGAAAGTCCAGGCGGGCTGCGTGATCTCCAGGTACTGCGATGGATTACCACGGCCTTTGGTCTCGGCAAGACATGGACCGATCTCAAGCGCGCGCATCTGATCACGGATCGCGAGGCACGTGAGCTCGCCAAAGCCCAACGCCTGCTGCAGACCCTACGCGGTCAGTTACACCTCGCAGCAGGTCGGCGAGAAGATCGACTCGTCTTTGACCTGCAGCATGCCGTTGCCCAGCGACTTGCCTTCAGCGAATCGGGAAGCCGGCGGCCGAGCGAGGTGCTGATGCAGCGTTACTACCGTGCCGCAAAGGCGATTTATCAGATCAGTGCGATGGTCTTAGCGGAACTCGGCCCGAGACTCTTTCCCGCCGTCTCCGCAGACCAGTCGACGGCCATACGCGCGATCTCCGAGGACTTTCAAGAAAGCTACGGACTTCTCGATGTTCGGGACGATCAGTTATTTGCCCGTCGCCCTGCAGCAATCCTCGAGGCGTTCTTGGTCCTGCAGCAGCATCCGGAACTGAATGGATTCAGTGCGAAGACCTCTCGGGCACTCTGGAATCACCGCGACATGATCGACGCCGAATTCCGCCGAGACCCAGAACATCGCAGGCTCTTTCTTTCAATCCTGCAGCAGCCACAGGGCATCGTGCATGGACTCCGGACCATGAACAACCTGGGCATCTTGGGTCGTATGCTGCCCGTGTTCCGAAAAATCGTCGGACAGATGCAGCACGATCTCTTCCACGTCTACACGGTCGATCAGCACATCCTGCAGGTCATTCGAAATCTTCGACGCCTGACCATGGACGAGCACGCCCATGAATTTCCGCTATGTAGTCAGCTGATGGCCGATTTCAAATCGCCCTGGATGCTCTACGTGGCCGCTCTCTTCCACGATATCGCTAAGGGCCGCGGTGGAGACCACTCGGTGCTCGGCAAAACCGAGGTTCGCCGATTTGCGCGAGACTATGCGATCGACGCGGAAACCGCGAAACTCCTAAGCTTTCTCGTGGAGCATCACCTGACGATGTCGCAGTTTGCGCAAAAGCGTGACCTCTCCGATCCGGACACCATCACAGACTTTGCAAAACTGGTTCGCACCCCCTATCGACTGACAGCGCTATACCTCCTGACCGTTGCCGATATACGCGGCACGAGCCCAAAAGTCTGGAACAACTGGAAGGCAAGACTCCTTGAAGAGCTCTACCGCCGCACCCTCGCATCCCTTAGCAATCGACGATCGCAGGGCAAAAAGATCGATGCGGGCCCGCAGGATGCCTACCACCTGAAGACCGAAGAGGCGGAACGATTACTCCGCCTGCGCGGACAAACCCCAGAACTGGTACAGCCCTTCTGGCGAGGTCTGGAGCTGCAATATTTTCTGCGTCACGAGCCCGAGGAGATCGCCTGGCATGCCCGCGCACTGGCCCATCGATTTGCCTCACGCGAGCCCTGCGTTGTTGCGCGTCTCTCGCCCGATCATGCTGGGCTTCAGGTCGTGGTCTACCAGCCCGATGAGCCGGATCTCTTTGCGCGCATCTGCGCCTATTTCGATCGTCAACAGATGAGCATTCTCGACGCCAAGATTCAGACGACGGCGAACGGATATGCCATGGACACGTTTGTGGTGGATCAGCGTCAGTTCATGGACCATAGTCGCGAGATGACCACCATTATTGAAGCGGGGCTTTCAGAGGCACTCCGACACAAGGGTGATCTGCCCGAGCCGGCAAGACCGCGTCTGTCACGTCAGTCCCGCTACTTTCCCATTCCGCCAACCGTGGATCTTCGTCCTGACACCCGTGGCGAGTACCACGTCTTGAATGTCACTGCGGCGGACCGAACAGGGCTTCTCTATGCGATAGCCCGAACGTTAGCCGCGCATCAGATTCGACTGCAGACAGCGCGCGTCATGACGCTCGGTGAACGTGCTGAAGACGTATTCGTGATTGAAGGCGAATCGCTTCACGACAACAAACAACAGATCGCGCTTGAATCAGATCTTCTCAAGGCGATCGCGATCTAACCAGGCAGTGAAGTCTGCACCAATCTCAGGATGACGACCTGCAAGCGTCACAGATGCCTGCAGGTACCCTAGCTTCGACCCACAATCAAAGCGTCGCCCATCGAAACGATAGGCCATCACGGACTCCTCTTGCATCAGGCGGGCAATCCCGTCCGTGAGCTGAATCTCTCCGCCGGCACCTGGGGCTTGCGTGGCAATCAGATCAAAAATTCTTGGCGTCAGCAGATAGCGACCGACTACCGCAAGCGTTGACGGCGCCTTCTCCGGCGATGGCTTCTCGACAATCTGGGTAATGCGCTCAAGTCGATCCGAAATCGCGGTTGTCGCAACAATGCCGTACTTGGACGTATCTTGCTTGGGCACCTCCTCGACCGCGATCACACTACTGCCTTGCTGCGAGAAAACATCGACCATCTGCTGCATCACGGGCGTGCCCTGCTCGCCAGCATCCATGAGGTCATCGGCAAGCAGGATGGCAAACGGCTCATCGCCAATCACCGGTCGGGCACAGAGCACTGCATGCCCCAGACCGAGCGCCTCTGGCTGACGAATGTAGATGCAGTTGATGCTTGCCGGCGCAACCTTACGAACCACTTCAAGCAGCGCTGTCTTATTCTTGGCTTCGAGTTCTGCCTCAAGCTCGTAAGCCTTATCAAAGTGATCCTCAATCGCCCGCTTCGATCGGCCAGTGATAAAGACCATGTCGGTAATACCGGCATGGGCAGCCTCCTCGACGGCATATTGAATCAGCGGCTTATCAACAACCGGCAGCATCTCCTTTGGACTGGCCTTGGTCGCAGGAAGAAAACGGGTTCCCAGTCCAGCAACTGGAAAAACCGCTTTACGAACACGTCGTGAGCTCGTTGACATCAGTGCAACCCCCTTAGCGAAATGGCGCAATCAGCGCCAGAAACTCCATCTCGTCCATCACGCGGATGCCTAACTCTAAAGCCTTCTCGAGTTTGCTGCCTGCGGCCTCGCCCGCCACGACTAGGTTCGTCTTGGCGGATACAGATCCCGTGACACGACCACCGAGCGCACGGATCCAGTCACCCGCCTCATCCCGAGAAAGACCCGATAAGGTCCCGGTAAGGACAACGGTCATGTTCTGAAGCGGCAGACTCGTTGGCGCCACCGCCGGACGATCATCGAGACGATCGAATTGAATCTCTGCACACAGCGCATCGACGACCCGCTGCTGATCGGGCTGATCAAAGAACTGCCGAATCGATGCCGCCACAACAGGGCCAACATCCGGTGCTGTCTGAAGGACCTCAACAGACGCATAACGAATCGCCTGAACGGACCCGAATGTCTCGGCCAGGTCTCTCGCGGTACGCTCACCAACGTGACGAATACCCAGCGCAAACAAAAACCGCGACAGACTCGCCGACCGCGCGCGATTGATCTGATCAAGCAGATTCTGGGCAGACTTTTCCCCCATACGATCAAGGGACGCCAGTTGAGAAAGACTCAGTCGGAACAGATCGGCGGGGGTTGCGACAAGCCCCTGCTCAACCAGCTGATCAACAATCTTTTCGCCAAGACCCTCAATATCCAGGGCACGGCGCTGCGCGAAGTGCAATAAGGCCTGCTTACGCTGCGCGGAACAACTCAATCCAGCCAGACAGCGGCTTACCGCCTCTGACGGTTCACGAATCGTCGCGCCGCCGCAGACGGGACAACGTAGCGGCATCTGAAATGGCTTGGCATCGTTTGGCCGAAGCGCCAATATCGGACCGAGGACTTCGGGGATAACGTCTCCTGCCCGCCGCACCCAGACCGTATCGCCGATCATGAGATCTTTGCGACGAATCTCATCTTCGTTATGAAGGGTGGCATTGGTCACGGTCACACCCCCAACGAATACAGGCTTCAGCCGTGCAACCGGCGTCAGGGCCCCCGTACGCCCGACCTGAACATCAATGTCCAAGAGCTCGGTGCTGGCCTCCTCTGCCGGAAACTTATGCGCAATCGCAAACCGCGGTGCCCGTGAGACATAACCCGCCCTGGCCTGCAGGGCGAGAGACTCTAACTTATAGACGACCCCGTCAATATCAAATGGCAACGTCGATCGCTTCGCCATCACCTGTGCATAAAACTGTTGTAGTCCTGCGATATCAAGACCAGCTGCACGGGGCTCACCCACGGGAAGGCCCCAAGCCATCAGCTGGGCAAGCCACTGCGAGTGGGTTTCGATCGCAACGGACTGCCCCACAGCATCGACAAACTCACCAATCCCATAGGCAAAAAAACTCAGCCGACGTTTGGCCGTAATGGATGGGTCTAACTGCCGAAGACTTCCCGCCGCCGCATTTCGCGGATTCACGAACCGCTTCTCGCCAGCCGCCTCTTGTGCCTGATTAAGCGCTTCAAAATCCTTCTTCAGCATCAACACTTCGCCGCGAATCTCAATGGCTTCTGGCAGCGCATCTCCAGAGAGCTGCTTTGGAATCGCAGCGATCGTCAGAATGTTCGGCGTGACATCCTCGCCAACCGAGCCATCCCCGCGGGTTGCGGCCTGAACGAGGACACCCTTTTCGTAACGCAGATTGATGGCAATGCCATCAAACTTGAGCTCCGCACTAAACCGTAGCTGCGGATCATCAACAGCAAGCCCAAGCCCCTGAGCCAAACGATTCACAAATGCCGTGACATCGGTGCTCTCAAACGCATTATTGAGCGAGAGCATCGGCACGCGATGCATGACTTCCTTAAATTCTCGCTTCGGCGCAAAGCCAACCTGATCGATGGGTGAGTCTGCCTGCGATCCACCAGTCTCTGTGACAGCCAGAGCAGACTCGAGTCTCTCGAGCTCTCTTACCAGGGCATCGTACTGGGCGTCGCTGATGATGGGCGCGTCTTCCTGATGATAGGCCTGCTGGTGTCTGCGAACCTCCTCGCGCAGAGCGAGAAGTCGCTCCCGATCGGATGGCGCTGGGAATAAGGTGGACACCGCCACCCTCACGACAGAAAAAGTCGCTGCGCTACCTGCGAGCCGGGGACGACCCCCATCTGCTCAAACTGCGCAACACGTTCTTCCACCTGCTGCGCAATCTGCGCCAATGCCGGCTCAGACAACGGGCGACCGGACTCGTCCGTAAGGACGCCGGATAGGGCCTCTGCAAACTGCTCGGCAATATCCACCATCGACTGAAAAGCCTCTACGGGCGCCGTCGTACGGGGCAGGTCTAATAAAAACGTGAGACGTCCACCGCCATCTCCAGGGAACACCACGAAACGCTGGTGATGCAGTGAGCCCATCGCATACCGGGACTCTCCGCGAGACTCCAGTCCAAGGCGTTCGGCAGCCGATTGAATGGCGGCGGCTGAGAGTACCTCGGCAGTGGATACCGAGACAGTCAGCTGCGCATCGACCGATGCACACTGCTGATCGAGACTTCGGGCGCGGCTAAGAACATCGGTCATCGAGGGCAGATCAAGCGCAGCGCCGAGTTCTCGTGCAAGTCGATCCAGCGTACTCTGCCACTCGGAATACTCCATCGCATGCAAAGGGCCTGAGCGCGTTGCCAATAAAACGCCAACCTGCAGCGCTGTGACACCGCCTTGCCCCGGCTGCGCAAGGAATGCACCGCCATCCGACGACCAGGCAAAAGAAAGGGGCTTCGATCCCACATGACGCCAGCCACGTAAGGCCTGGTAGACCTGCTCGGTCGAAAGCGGTCTTGAGAACGTTAAGGTTGCGATCGCATCGGAGAAGGCGTTTGGCATGACGGACTCCAGCACCCGCTCAACCGGCGCTGCGAAGATTGCCGGCTCCTGATCACGACTCGGTGCGACTGCCGTTGCACGCTGAACCCGCAGGCGGTCACGAAGATTGGCCACCACAATCCAGCCAACGGCGATCACCGCGGCGACCGCAATGGCCATCTCCAAATCGGTCATGCCACCTCTTGGGCCATCGCATTGGCCGCATCGAGATCCACGGCAACGATGCGTGAGACACCCTGCTCTTGCATCGTGACCCCCATGAGGTGCTGGGCCATCTCCATCGCAATCTTGTTGTGTGTGATGAAGATGAACTGTGTCGAGCTAGACATATGGCGAACCAGGTTACAGAAGCGCTCTGTATTCGGATCATCCAATGGCGCATCAACCTCATCGAGCATACAGAATGGCGCTGGGTTCAACTGGAACAAGGCAAAGACCAAGGCGGTCGCTGTCAGCGCTTTCTCACCACCCGAGAGCAGGTGAATCGACGTGTTTCGTTTGCCAGGTGGCTGGGCCATCACCTGAACACCACAGTCCAGAATCTCTTCGCCCGTCATCACCAGCTTGGCCTCACCACCGCCAAAAAGTCTTGGGAAGAGCTGTGAGAAATTCTGGTTCACGGTATCGAACGTCTCCTGGAGGAGCGAGCGCGTCTCACGATCGATCTTACGAATCGCATCCTCGAGCGTCTCGACAGCCGACAAAAGGTCTGCGGCCTGGGAATCCAAGAAGGTTTTGCGTTCTTTGGACTGCTCGAGCTCTGAGAGCGCGGCGAGGTTCACGGCCCCCATCGCCTCAATCTCGCGCGACAACCGCTGCACTTCACTGTGCAGGGCACCCGGCTTGGGCCAGCGACCATCGGGGAACGCGGACTTGAGCTCTTCGGCAATCACAGTGACATCAAGCTGGTGGTCTGTCAGCTGCTCATCAATCTGCTCGATACCGACGCGGGCACCGGAGGCGTCCGCATCCATCTGTGCGACAGCCGTGCGCAGCGGCTCGAGCGCGCGCTCCGTCGTTAGACGCGACTCCTCCAGCGTTCTTAACTGCTGACTTAACTGATCCGCCCGCTCACGAATTTCAGCCACCGCTGCCTCGCGGCTCACACGCTGCTCGAGCAGGGGCTGTAGGTCACTATGATCAAGACTTGTTTGGATCTCGGCGAGCTCTCGCTCTGCGTCAGCCAAGCGCGTCTGCGCCTGGGTCAGACGTTGTAACGACTCCAGCATTCGTTCTTCAAACGCACGGCTCTGCTCCTGCCCGACCCGCTGCGCCATCACCGCCTCCTGGACCAGGCGCTCGGCCTGCTCACGCTGCTGGCGCGCCTGCTGGACTTCTTTCACGTGCTGCTCCTGGAGCTCACGCTGGCGATCAGACTCCTGTTGCTGCGTCGTCAGCTGGCTGCGGGCTTCTTCCAGAGTCTGCGTGATCTGCGACTGCTGATCATGAAGCTCTTTGAGCTCAACAGACAGCGTCTCAATCGAGACGTTGAGCGCCGTATCTTGCGAGTTCAGCCGCTGAATCTTTTCATCAAGCCGCAGCTCCGCAAGCTCGAGTTCATGGGCGCGGGCCTGTGCCGTCTGCGCCCGCTCGCGAAGGCTGGAGAGTTGCTGCTTGGTCTCCATCAGGGCCTGCTCAGCGCGACCGAGTGCAAGCGATGATTCATCCACCACCAACTGCTGTCCACGCAGTGCCGTGTCGAGCTGCTCAATCTTGCTCTTTCGAGCGAGTAATCCTGCCTGTTGGTCTTCGGCTGCATAAAACCGAACCATCCCTTTACTGACGCGATGACCCTCACGGGTGATCAGCGTCTCACCCGCGCTGTTCGACTGAGAAAGCGCCGCCGCTAAGGCATCCACACAACGGAAATCGGCAAGCCACTCTTTGACCACCTGGGCGATCGGACCCTCGCCCTGGATCTGATGCGCAAGGCTATCTGGTGCAATCGCCCGACCCGTGGCCGCCTCTGAAGAAAACAACGTCAGTCGCGCGGGCGGAAGATCCGCGGCAAGCGAAGACGCCACTGAGAGTGACCCAACTTCAACCGCGCCAATCCGATCTGATAGCGCTGCTTCAACCGCGGTCTGCCAGCCGTCTTTGACCTTCACGCGCTCCCATAGTCGGGGAGTCTTATCGAGCCCTTGTCGGCCGAGCCAGGGGCGCAGCTGATCCTTCGCATCAATCTGGGCCTGGAGACTCTTTAAGGCATCCGACTCTGCCTGAAGCTGACCCAACGATCGCTGCGCCGACAAGAGCTCGCCGGCGAGCTGCTCACGCTGCGCCGTCGCGGACTCAATGGCGGCCTCGGCTGCGGCGAGACTCTCGGTCGCCGTCTTCGCGGCGGCTAAGGACTCTTGACGCTGATTCGCGATCAAAGACTTTGCAGATGGATCAACCCGTTCAATCGACTGACGCTCGCGCGTGAGTTCCTCGAGACGCTGCTCGCTACGTCGAATTCGCATCGCGAGATCTGCCTGACGCTCGCTCAGTGCACGAAGCTCCGCCGAGGCGGTTGCAACGTCAGCCTGCGCTGCCGTGAAGGATTCGTTTCGGGAGGCCAGCGCCTGCTCGAGCGGCGCAATCGTTGCCTCAAGCTTGGCAACCAGTTCGCGCTTTTCGGCCAAGGCCAATTCCGCAAGCGTCTGGACCTCTTGGTCATGGAGTCGCTTCTGCTCGCCCTCACGCTGCGCAGAGGACTCGGTCTCGATGACCTGCTGGGCCTGCTCGCGAGTCATGACGGCCCGCTCCCGATTGTCCTTTAATCGACGCTGTTCCCCCTCGATACGGGCGATCTCTGTATTGGTTTCGTACAAGGCCTGCTGCGCGTCATGCACAGCATCGGATGCCTCATGAAATGCGGTTCGCGCCTGCTCAAGATCTCGCTCGACGGAACGTAGCGTCGCCGTCTGAGATTCGATCTGAAGCTCGGTCTCTTTACGTCTTGTCGTGAGCTTTTCTAACGTCTGGACAAACTCTTCGCGACGCGTCCACCAGAGCCAGCGCTGCTTCTCATCACGCCGACCACTCAGCTCCGTAAATCGCTGGGCGACCTCGGCCTGTTGCTCAAGCTTGGTAATCTGCCCGTCCAACTCCAGGCGAATGTCTTCGATCCGCGCGAGGTTCTCCCGCGTATCCGACAGACGCCCTTCTGTCTCTTTGCGGCGCTCGCGATATTTCGAGACGCCTGCTGCTTCCTCTAAAAAGACGCGAAGCTCTTCAGGGCGCGACTCAATGACGCGGGAGATCATTCCCTGCCCGATGATGGCGTAAGCGCGGGGTCCAAGCCCCGTACCCATGAACAAGTCGTAGACGTCCTTGCGTCGCACGGCTTGGTTATTGATCCAATAGGTTGACTGACCGTCCCGAGAGAGGATCCGCTTCACAGCGATCTCTGAATACTGCCCCCAAGGCCCCGTGATGCGACCCTCCGTGTTCTCGAAGACAAGTTCAACGCTTGCACGCCCCGACGGCTTGCGGGTACCCGATCCGCTGAAGATCACATCCTGCATCGACTCGCCGCGAAGCTCTGAGGCCTTGGACTCCCCAAGCACCCAACGCACCGCGTCGATCACGTTGGACTTGCCGCAGCCGTTTGGACCCACAATCCCGACTAAGTCGCCAGGAAAGTGCAGCGTTGTTGGATCAACGAAAGATTTAAAGCCAGAAAGTTTTAGATATGAGAGACGCACGGTGGACGGTTTTTTCGAAAATAGGTCAGTCAATTGGGGCCGCCGGCCGTCTGCCCCTTGTTTGGCGGTCAGGCAGGCAAGCCGGGCTATAATATCACCCAGCTTTTTCCATCGTTTTGACAGGAAAGTTAGCCTAAAAGCAGCTAACTTCTTCCAAAATTTAATTTAATGACGTCTTCTTCGTTTACCTAGAACCGGAATTTTCATGCCCAGCAAGCCAAGCCAAAAACTCGAGACTTTCCCCAACCCGGAGCCAGGCCGCGACTACCTCGTGCACATTGAAATTCCGGAGTTCACCTGCCTGTGCCCGCTGACCGGCCAGCCAGACTTCGCGACGCTCAGCATCGACTACATCCCCGAGAAGAAGAATCTGGAACTCAAGGCGCTGAAGCTCTACATGTGGTCCTATCGCGACCAGGGTGCCTTTCACGAGGCGGTCACCAATAAGATCCTCAACGACATGGTCTCCATTGCGAAGCCTCGGTTCATGCGCCTTACCGCCCGCTGGTATGTCCGTGGCGGGATCTTCACGACGGTCATCGCAGAGCACCGTGCTCGCGGCTGGAAGCCCCAGCCTCGCGTCGACCTGCCAAGTTTCGACCGCCAGTCCTCCACCACGAACTGATCAGGACCCCAACCAGCCTTTATCGATAGAACGGAACACCGCAATGAGCACATCCCAACACACGCCCCTTATCGACACGATCGAAGCAGCCTGGGAGGCACGGGCAAGTCTTAGCCCAGCGAACGCACCGAAAGACATCGCCGATGCCGTGCACACGGTCATCACAGCGCTTGATGCCGGCACTCTGCGCGTTGCCGAGAAGATCAACGGGGACTGGGTCACGCACCAGTGGATCAAGAAAGCGGTACTCCTCAGCTTTCGTTTAAAGGACAACCAGCCCGTTCGATCGGGTGACCTTCAGTTCTTCGACAAGGTCGAAACAAAATTTGCCAAATACAGCGATGCTGACTTCAAAGCCAGCGGCGTTCGCGTGGTTCCCCCAGCAACAGCCCGCCGCGGCGCCTTCATCGGAAAGAATGTTGTCCTGATGCCCTCTTACGTCAACATCGGCGCCTATGTGGATGAGGGCA
>JBDLRA010000044.1:0-2567 GCA_039800285.1 Pseudomonadota bacterium | reverse complement strand
TGAGAAAGTGGTGCTCATTCATGGCGTTCGTCTGGTGAGTGAGCTCGCCTACGGGGATTACATCAAGACGGAGCTGCCCAAGGACGAATTTCTTGGTGAGTTTGTAAGCCAGCAGCTGATCTACTATCCCACGGTTACGCGGGAGGCCTTTCGTCACACAGGGCGACTCACGACAGCGATTGAGTCAGGACAGCTCTTTCAAGAGATTGGTCTGCCACCACTGGATCCAGCGGTTGATCGCGGCATGATCTGTGGAAGCCCGGCGATGCTAAAAGAAACCGCGGAGATGCTCGATCAGCGAGGGTTTAAGGTCTCACCGAGTCTTGGTCAGCCGGGGGACTATGTCTTTGAGCGGGCGTTTGTAGAGAAGTAAGCTCGGGCTGCACGGTGGCGTGATCGATTCCATAATCGCGTCGCAGACATTCTTGAATCTGTGCCAGGGTATCGGGCCAGTGCGCCATATCAGTGACATCAAGGTGGGCAGTGAGCGCAATATGTCCGGGGCTGATCTCCCAGATATGAAGATTGTGAACCGCAGTAATGCCGGGCATGGTCTTTAGCGCGTCTGCAACCTTGCGGAAATCGATGCCCTCGGGCACATGTTCTAGCAGAATTCCGGAAGAAGTCTTCAGAAGTTTCAGGGTGGAGCGTAGGATCAGTACACAGACAAAGATCGACAGCAGAGGGTCAATCGGTGTCCATCCGGTGAGATAGATCACCAGACCGGATGCCAGGGCAGCAACAGATCCAAGAAGGTCACCCAAGACATGTACCAACGCCGCCTTGGTGTTAAGGCTTTCCTGGTCTTTGGATAACACCCAGGCCACAAGAATGTTTACAAGTAATCCGATACCAGCAACGATCATGACCATTTGGCCGGCGATCTCACGCGGTGCGGTGAAGCGTTGAACCGCTTCGACGCTGATCCAGACCACAATTCCCAGCATAGCGAGTGAGTTGATGAAAGCCGCAAGGGCTTCCACCCGACCATGACCGTAGGAGCTTTTATCAGACGGCGGCCGTAACGCAATGATCTGGGCCATCAGCGCAAGAAACAGGGAGGTGGCGTCGGTCACCATATGGCCAGCATCCGCCATGAGGGCAATCGACCCAGAGATGAGCGCAGCAAAAAACTCTACGCCTGCAAAACCCAGTGTTAAGACAACCGCTAGCCCTAGCGCGCGTAGGCTGATCGCGGTACGCGTGTGGCCCGTTAGTGCATCCAGTGGGCCGTGTCGATGCGGGTCGTCATAAGACATATCTGTTGTCGGTTAAGCGTTCGGACGAAGTGCCCGACGAAGAATTTTACCGACATTGGTCTTTGGGAGTTCATCACGGAATTCGACCTGACGTGGAATTTTGTAATTGGTGAGCTGTCCTCGGCAGTGACGAATGACCTCGTCTTTCGTCAGAGAGGGATCTGAGCGCACGATAAAGACCTTCACTGCCTCTCCACTTTGCTCGTCCGGTACGCCAATGGCAGCCACCTCCTGCACGCCAGGGTGGGTTGCAATGACCTCTTCGACCTCGTTGGGGTAGACGTTAAATCCTGAGACGAGAATCATGTCCTTCTTGCGATCAACCACATAGACAAATCCAGCTGAGTCGATCGTGCCCATATCCCCCGTTTTGAGAAACCCATCGGCATAGAGCACTGCCTTCGTTTCATCAGGGCGCTGCCAGTAGCCTTGGGTCACCTGAGGGCCACGAATACAGATTTCTCCGACCTGTCCGATATCGACCGGATTGCCCAGGTCATCGCGAATCGAGACTTCTGTCGAAGAAATCGGTAGCCCAATGGATCCGGTGAAACGATCCTCCGTGAGCGGGTTAATCGTGGCGGCAGGAGAGGTCTCTGTCAGACCATAGGCCTGCGTCAGCGGACTCTTAGTGACCTCACGCCAGCGTTCTGCAATCGGCTTTTGAACCGCCATACCGCCGCCGAGCGTGAGTCTTAATGTCTTGAAATCTAGCGCACGAAATTCGGCGTTGTTCAGCAGGGCATTGAACAAGGTGTTCACCCCTGTGAATACTGTGACGGGATACTTTTTCCATTCCTTAATGAATCCTGGAATGTCTCGAGGATTCGCGATCAGAAGGTTCTTGGCGCCGATACGCATGAAGGTGAGACAGTTCGCCGTGAGTGCAAAGATGTGATAAAGCGGCAAGGCTGTCACGATGAACTCTTGGCCACGCTTGACGACCGGATTGATCCAGGCCTCTGCCTGTCGAACATTGGCGACGATGTTTCCGTGCGTCAGGATGGCTCCTTTGGAAACCCCGGTCGTGCCCCCCGTGTACTGCAGAAACGCGATATCGGAGGTCCCAAGGGTCGGGCGCTTAAATGCTGTGCCGCTGCCTCGGGCGATCGCTGCCGTCAGGGTGATGGCACTGCTAATCGACCAGGCAGGAACCAGTTTTTTGACGCGACGAACGACGAAATTGATGATGGCACCCTTGAGTCCGCCAATCGCCTCGCCAAAGGGTGTGACGACGATATGCCGAATGTCTGTTTTGGTCAGCACATTCTCAAGCGTATGTGCAAAGTTCTCCAAAATGACGATGAA
>JBDLRA010000043.1:0-8359 GCA_039800285.1 Pseudomonadota bacterium | reverse complement strand
TTCTATCGTGCAGATCATCGTCTGATCTTTGAATCGATCTCGCGCCTCATTGATGCGGCCAAGCCCGCTGACGTGGTCACGGTCTTTGAGTCTTTGCAGAGTCTTGGTCGCGCGGAAGAGGTGGGCGGCATTGCCTATCTCAATACGCTGGCGAATGAGACGCCGTCAGCAGCAAACATTCGACGCTATGCAGAGATTGTGCGTGACCGTGCGATCTTGCGGTTTCTGGTGTCGGCCAGTGATCAGATTGCGACAGAGGCCTTAAATCCTGCTGGAAAAGAGACCCGGCAGATCTTGGACGAGGCAGAAAGCCGAATCTTTCAGATCGGGGAGCAGGGCTCGCGGTCATCGACAGGATTTCAGGACTTTCACACCGTGCTTGCGCGCGTGGTGGAGAAGGTCGATGACCTGTATCAAAACCCGAACCCCTCCGATGTTACGGGTATGCCCTCTGGATTCGTGGACCTTGATCAGAAGACGGCGGGGATGCATCCCGGAGACCTTCTGATCGTGGCCGGTCGACCCAGCATGGGAAAGACCTCGTTGGCGCTCAATATTGCTGAACATGTGGCCATTGCTGAGGGGGCTCCTGTTGCGGTGTTCAGTATGGAGATGGGAGCCGAGCAGTTGGCGATGCGGGTGCTCTGTTCTGTGGGGAAACTGGATGCCCAGCGTGTGAGAACCGGACGTCTTACGGAGGATGACTGGAATCGTCTCACCCAGGCGATGGGGCGCATGAAAGAGGCGCGCATTCATATCGATGAGACACCAGGATTAAACCCGCTTGAACTTCGCTCGCGAGCGCGACGTCTTGCCCGACAGTACGGCACACTGGGATTGATTGTGGTCGACTACCTACAGCTGATGAGTGCCTCTAGCTCAGGAGAAAATCGCACCACTGAGATCTCCGAGATCACGCGGTCGTTAAAGGGGCTGGCCAAAGAGCTTGGCTGTCCTGTCGTGGCGCTATCGCAGCTGAATCGAACGGTCGAACAGCGGACAGACAAGCGGCCGGTCATGAGCGATCTTCGCGAGTCTGGTGCTATCGAACAAGACGCGGATGTGATTTTGTTTATCTATCGTGATGAGGTCTATCGACCCGATACGCCAGATAAGGGTGTCGCAGAAATCATCATCGCCAAGCAGCGAAATGGTCCGATTGGAACCGTTCGTCTCACATTCTTAGGGCAGTACACACGCTTTGAAAACTTTGCCCCGCCACCGCCGGTTGGGTATTCATCGGAATACTAAAGATGCAGTCAATTCCCTCCGTCGAGCAGGTCAGTCTGCCGATTCTTGGTCAGACCACTCGTTTCCCAGTACGACGCGTCTATTGCGTCGGGCGCAACTATGCCGATCATGCAAAGGAGATGGGTCACTCGGGCCGCGAGCCACCATTTTTCTTTCTAAAACCTGCTGATGCCTTATTTCCGATTCCATCGGGCGAGACGCGCCAGTGGCCTTATCCCTCGCTGACCAAGGACCTGCATCACGAAGTTGAACTGGTCGTCGCGATCGGCAAGGGGGGTAAAGATATTCTTCCGGAGCAGGCATCCGCACACATCTGGGGTTATGCCATCGGTCTTGATATGACACGGCGGGATCTTCAGTCGGTCATGAAAAAGGAATCAAAGCCCTGGTGTATTGCGAAGGGCTTTGACCAGAGCGCCCCGATTGGGCCGCTGGTTCCCGTTGAGACCACCGGTTTTCTGAATGCTGGTCCGATCCAGTTGCAGGTCAATGGGGAGGTTCGCCAGTCAGGCGATCTTCAGGAGTTGATCTGGAATATTCCTGAGGTGATCTCGCATCTGTCGAGGGCCTGGGAACTCAAACCTGGTGATCTTATTTTTACGGGAACGCCCTCTGGCGTGGGCCCAGTGATGCAAGGCGATCACCTGATCGCCTCAGCACAGGGCGTTGGATCAATGTCGTTAACGGTAATCTGACGCCCGTTAACGACACGGCTTCATTTAGTGGCGGTGAGCGCCATGACCGCCGTGTCCCGCTGCGGGCTTCATGGATTCAACAGTAACGGTAACCTGCTGCTCTCCAGCCTGTTTGAAGATCAAGGTCACAGGAAACTGATCGCCTTCTTTCAGGGGCTGCTTCAGATTCATCAGCATCAAGTGATAACCGTTTTTGCTGCCACGGGCTAAAGAGACTTCTCCCTTCGCTGGGATCTCAATGCTAGGAATCTCGCGCATCTTCATGACGTTGTTGTCCATGGACATGCGATGCACTTCCATGGTTTTTGAGACATCTGCGCGCGCCCCGACCAGCTGGTCGGTCTGGCTGGCTGTATTCCGAATGGATTGAATAAAGATGGCCCCATGGGGTTGTCCGGGCGCGGTTGGTGTTGCCGTGGGCTTCACCACCGTCACTGCCCCTTTTTTGAATTCAACAGGCTGCGCAGTCGCGATGCCATGGCTGACGCCTGCGAGGAGGAACACGACAAAAAGAACATTTCGCTTGATGATGCTCGGCAATGACCCTGGCTGCATAAAGGCTCCTTGAGAGAAACATCTATTTTATCGGGTGCTGGCCGTGGTTGCCTAAAGCAGCACCAAGGCTAGACTGGGCGCAATGATCAGGAGCGTGATCCGAAGGAAATCAGCCGTAATGAAGGGAAAGACGCCGGCATAGGTCTCGCGGATCGGAACGCCTTTCACAAGTCCGTTCACCAAGATCACGTTGAGACCGACAGGTGGTGCAATGAGCCCGAACTGAACGACTGAGAGCACCAAGATACCGAACCAGATCGCTTTGTCTTGACTCTCAAGGCCCCATAAGTCCAGCCCCAGAATCGTCGGTAGCAGAATCGGAATGGTCAGAATCATCATCGAGAGTTCATCCATGACCGAACAGAGAATCAGCAGCAAGAGGAGTACGGCGATGAGGATTGCCAAAGGCGGGATCGTCAGTGTCGTGACCCATCCGGCCAGTGCCATCGGCATTTGTGTGAGGGCCAGTCCCGCATTCATCAAGTCTGCCCCAATGAAAATCACAAAGATCATGGCTGTTGTCTCTGCGGTAACGAGAATTGCCTCTCGAATCGCATCAATAGAGAGGCCCTTACGCACGGCACCAAGGAGCGCGACGAGCAGACAGCCCACGGCGGCGGCTTCGGTTGGCGTAAAAACACCCGCGTAGATGCCACCAAAAATCGTGAGGAACAACACTGCGATGGGCCAGACATCTTTCAGGGCCTGACGACGCGCCGTTGACGACGCAGGCGCTTCCTCCTGGCTGCTGTCATGTCGCGAAAAGTGCAAGACGACGAGATAGCCGACGATGGCAAGCGCTGCGGGAATCATCGATGCGAGATACAGCTTGGCAATATTCTGTTGGGCCAAGATGGCATAGATCACGAGTGGAACCGAGGGTGGAATCAGGATCCCCAGGGTTCCGCCTGCAGCGAGGGTGGCTGTAGAGAGGCGGTTCGGGTAGCCGTGGGATTGCATGGCGGGGTAGGCGACCTGCGTAATCGTTGCAGCCGTCGCAACGGAGGATCCACAGATCGATCCAAACACGGCAGACGCAAGAATCGAAGCCATTGCGAGACCACCTCGAAGATGCCCCACCCATGCAGCGGCCGCTTTAAACAAGGCCTCGGATAACCCGCCCTTGACGGCGAGCTGACCCATCAGAAGAAACAATGGAATGATGGATAGTTCGTAGACCGATAGTCGCGCAACCGTTGTTCCTTTCAGCGCATTCAGAAGTGGATCTATCCCGGCGATAAGTCCGAACCCGACGGCACCGGGAATTGCCATGGCCGCTGCGATGGGAAGACGAAGCGCCATCATGATCAGCATAGCGCCTAGCATCATCATTGCAGTCAGGATTGGCGTGGTCATCTCGATTCGCCTATTGCCGATGCATCGCCTGCGAGAGGGCCATGAGCGAGGCCAGAAGAAACCCTGGGATAAGCCCAAGGCTGTGCACCCAGATCGGAATCCCTAAGATCATGCTGCTCTCAGAGGTCTGGAGCGCGCTGGCAGCGGCCATCATGGTTCGCCAGGCAAGCACGCCCAAGATCACTGCCATCAAAAGGTGACCGATGCGTTGGAGACGCTGCTGGTTGACCGGCGATGTCCGTGCAGTAAAAAAATCAACAAAGACATGTGCCTTCTGGGCTTGGCACCAAGGCAGAAAGCTTGCGATGGCGAACGCGGTGAGGAGCTGCGCCAGTTCAATATCCCCAGGAATGGGCTGGCCAAACAGCGCGCGACCCAGAATGCTGATCATCGTGATCAGCGCCATCATGATCAGCGAGACCCCGCCGATCAAGGCAAGACGGTTACAGGCCTTTTCGAGTGCGCGTCTGATCATGACGACGAATCAACTGGCGGGCGTCGTCAAGCATCTGTTGGCCATTTGCCCCCGCCTTATTCATCTGAGCGACCCACTCCTCTGCGAGTGCAGAGGACAGGGCTTGCATCTTGTCGGTCTCTGACTGACTGAGTCGAATAATGGTGTTGCCCCGGCTAACGGCTGGCGCACGGCCTTGGCTCTGGCTCTCATCCCAGACGCGACCCATCAGTCCCGAGAGGCCGAGGCCACTGGCCTGGTCAATGACTTGTCGAAGATCGGCAGGGAGGCTTTCATAACGCTTCTGGTTCATGGCGAAGACAAAGACCGCGGTGTAAAGCGCAGGACGATCAGCGGGCGTCTCCGTGTGGAACCTGACCATCTCGTGGAGCTTTAGCCCCGGCATCACTTCCCAGGGCAGCATGAACCCATCAATCACGCCTTTATTGATTGCGTCACCCACGGAGTTCACAGGCATGCCAACTGGGGAAGCGCCGAGTGAGGCCAGCAGTTTATTGGTGAGTCTTGTTGGCGCGCGCAGACGCATGCCTTTGAGATCGGAAATCTGACGAATGGGTTTGTCGCGTGTATGGATAAAACCATTGTCGTGTGTCGCGAATGCTAAGGGTTTGAACCCCGCCCATTCTTTCTGGCCATGCTTGAGATAGAACTCCCAGGCAGCCTTGGATGCCGACTCTGCACTGCGGTTCATGAAGGGCAGCTCAAACACTTCCATGATCGGGAATCGACCTGCGGTGTAGCCGGGCAGGATGAAGACCGCATCGACAACACCATCGCGCGCCTGGTCAATCAGTTGCGCTGGCGTGCCGCCAAGCTGCATGCTCGGGAAGATCTGACACTTTAGGCGTTGTGCAGATTGCTTCCCAATCTGATCACACCAGGGCTGCAGCATCTTAGTCTGTTGGATGCCCCCGGCAGGAAGAAAGTGGTGAATCCTTAGGGTGATCTCTTGTGCCTGAGCGGTAGGCGCATGGGCAAGCCCTGCGAGCGATGCAAGGAAAAGACAGGCTGCAAAGCCAATCGCACGGCGGCGTTGAGAAAAGGGGTGTTGAGAGAAGGTGTCAAACAAAGTCATTGAGAACAAGGTTCCGAAAATCCCAAAAATTAGACGTCGCCTGTTGCGACCGGACGTGAAGGACTGCTGCACCACTCGCTCCAAGATCCTGCGTAGAGTGCGCTGCCCGGTAGTCCGGCAATTTCCATCGCCAGCAGGTTATGGCAGGCCGTTACGCCAGATCCACAGGCGTGTACGACGGTCATCGGATCAAGATCGCCGATGAGTTTTAGGTATTCCTCGCGCAACACAGATGCCGGTTTGAAACAGCCTTTGTTATCGAGGTTTTCTGTGAATACACGATTGGTGGCGCCGGGGATATGCCCTGCGACGGGATCGAAGGGCTCCTCTTCGCCACGGAATCGGGTTGGTGCACGGGCATCGAGAAGTGTTGCAATTTCTCTATCGGATCCGGATGCCACCCAGGCCTCCACAAGATCGGTGGCCCAGAGGGGGGCGAGCGAGGGGCGGATGGTGATGCGGCCGACAGACTTGGTCTGAAATGGCTCGGTCGATAGTGGCCCATCTGCAGCGTTCCAGGCCTGTAGCCCACCATCGAGAACGCCACAGTTGAGGTGTCCAATCCAGCGACACATCCACCAGAGGCGCGAGGCGTAGACCCCTGCCGAGGCGTCGTAGCCAATGATGAGTGTTTTTTCGGTTGCCCCCAACGATGCGAGTACTGCGGCAAACGTCTCGGGTCTTGGCAGTGGATGGCGACCGTTCGTACCGGTTTTTTCGGCAGAGAGATCTCGGTCCAGATCGAGATAGGCCGCACCCGGCAAATGCCCTTCGGCGTAGGCACGAGCCCCAGCGCCTGGAGACATCAGATCCTGTCGGCAGTCCACCAAGAGAACTGGCTCTTGGATGCTCACCAGTTCTGATACGGAGATGATCGGATTAATAACTCACCTGTTTGCGGAGATATTCGTGGAAGTGGAGCATGCCATCTTCCATCGGTGACTGATAAGGCCCTGTTTCGTTTTCGCCCCGACGCATCAGCGCACCGCGACCGCGGTCCATCCGCTCTGCAATCTCATCATCTTCGACAACCGTTTCGTTGTACGCCGCCTGATGTGCCTCCATGTAGTCTGGTTCAAAGAGGGCAATTTCCTCGGGGTAATAGAACTCGACAATGTTTCGCGTGCGCTGTGGTCCCAGCGGATGTAGCGTGCTGACCACTAAGACCTTGGGGTACCACTCCACCATGATGTTGGGGTAGATCGTCATCCAGATCGCGCCATATTGCGGTAGCCCCTCGGGATACATCCGCAGGACTTCCTCATGCCAGCGTCGATAGATGGGGGTGCTGGGCTGACTGAGATCGGTGATGCCAACAGCCTGCACGGAGTAATGCTCGCCGTAATGCCAGCTCAGCTTGCTGCAGTCCACGAAGTGGCCAAGACCCGGATGGAAGGGCACGACGTGATAGTCGTCCATATAGACCTCGATGAAGCTCTTCCAGTTGTAGTTGCAGTCGTGGCTCTGAATCTTCGCTAGTCGATAGCCGGTGAAGTCGAGCTGTTCCATAAAGGGCGTGGATGCCAGCTCCTGGACAATTGACTGGTTTCCCTCAAAGAGCAGGCCATTCCATTGGGTGAGCGGGTAGCGCTTCAGGTGCCGACAGGGGTCCGAGGCGAAGTGAGGCGCGCCAATCAATGCGCCTGAGAGGTCATAGGTCCAGCGGTGAAGTGGACAGACGATGGACTCGGTATGACCTTGCCCCTCTAGCATGATGGCCTGGCGATGACGGCAGATGTTCGACAGAAGCTGAACTTCGTTATCCCGACGAACGAGCACACGCCCATGATCCTCGTGACCAAGGGTGTAGAAGTCACCTGACTCGGGCACCATGGCCTCGTGGCCAACGTAGCCCGGGCCAGACTGAAAGATCGTGGCTCGCTCTTGACGTAAGACTGACTCGTCAAAATAGGCGTGAACTGGAAGTTGTGCGGCGCTTGGCGCCAGCCGAGAAAAGCTTCCGACATCCGACATCGAAGACCCCCCGAATTTGCGAAGGGGGAGTATACCCTCGACAGAATCTAAGTTCTTGATTCTTTTCAATTAAAATGTGGGAATGAACGCAAAAAGCAAGGCCAAAGCCTCATCACTTCCCCCCGAGGGCTTGCCCGCGCCAGAGGACGGTCTTTTGGACCTGTCTTTTGAGCAGGCTATGTCCGAACTTGAGGGGACGGTGAAACGCCTAGAGGGCGGTGATCTGCCCTTGGCGGAGTCCCTTGCGGCCTTTCACCGGGGCTCGGCGCTCCTGCGGCATGCCCAGGGAATCCTGAACCAGGTCCAGACCGAGATCGAGCTGATCGAGGCCGATCAGGAGACCGTGGTCGATCGTGCCAGCCTGATTTCGCAGATAAAGGACTAGTCGGTGCAATTTTCGGCCTGGGCGGAGCGTACAAGGGGTGAGGTCGAGGGCCTCCTTCGTCAGGAAGTTGACCGTCGACAGCCGCAGGTAGTCGCAGGTCGTGGGGACCGGATCCTGCACGAGGCGATGGCCTATGGACTTCTTGGTGGCGGAAAACGGATTCGCGCGTTGCTGGCAGTTGCCGCTGGCGAGGCGGTTGGGGCCCCAAGGCCCTGGGTTCATTCTGTCGGGGCTGCCATTGAGTGTATTCATGCGTTTTCGCTGGTCCATGACGACATGCCTTGCATGGATGACGATGCGCTCAGGCGGGGGCTTCCGACCGTACACGTGAAGTACGGGCAGGCGCAGGCATTGCTTGTGGGAGATGCCCTTCAGACCCTTGGTTTTGAGCTGATCTCTGAGATTCCCGCCCCTGCGGAGGTGGTTGTTCAACTCGTTCGCCAGCTCTCTCGTGCAACGGGACTCTCGGGAATGGCAGGGGGGCAGGCGGTGGATATCGCCGCCGTCGGTCAGGCGATGTCGCAGGCAGAGCTGGAATCCATGCATGCGCTTAAGACGGGGGCTCTGATTGCGGCCTCGGTGGAAATGGGTGC
>JBDLRA010000042.1:0-5128 GCA_039800285.1 Pseudomonadota bacterium | reverse complement strand
TCGGGAGGTTGTCGGTTCCGCCCATTGATAAGTTGTGACACGAATTGCAGGAAATGAACCCCGATTTCGAAAGTCGCGGGTCAAAGTAGAGTTTCTTCCCAAGCTCGACCATACCGAGGTTGATCTGAGTCGGCGGTGAGATGATTTGGATAGGCTCTTGACCGGTCTGCGCCATTGCGCCCTGAGAAAAGAGTCCCGCCACGATGAGCAGAGAAAGTTTGAGATTTTTCATGCGCCACTCCTTTTAAAAATCTTCCTGGTATTCATCACACGAAGAACTCTAAGAAGGAAAGACCATGAGAGGTTTGCGGAAAATCAATTCGAAATGACTCTTAAGGGTTTCATATAACGTTCTTGATTTCGATCAAACGAGAGGTCTTTCTTGCGCAACACCTTGGATGTTGTCTAAGCCCGCATTTGCCTTAGACAAAGGGGCGCTTGCCGGCTAATGCTCTCTTGCAAATGCGAATTATTCTCATTATCATAGAGGGGCGCTGGGAAGTTGTTCTTGGGTTGGCAGGTCTGCTGATCGCTTCTAAGCGCTTTGGAGAGGAGTCAACATGGAATTCAAACGGGTTCACTTGGTTAACCGACGCCGTCTGGCGGGCCTTGGGGTAATGTCGCTGTTAGCGATCCCTATTGTTGGGGGATTTTCTGCCTCGGATGCGCGGGCGCAGTCGAAGGAGCTGAATCTATACTCGGCGCGACACTACCCAAGTGATAACGAACTTTATGCAAAGTTCACCGCCCAGACGGGAATCAAGGTCAATCAGATTCAGGCGGGCGACGAGGCTATTCTGGAGCGGCTGAAAAGCGAAGGGAAGGCATCTCCTGCAGACGTGATCCTGCTGGTCGATGCTGCCCGGTTGTGGAAGGCCGAAAATGAGGGGCTTTTCAAGCCGCTGAAGTCAGATGTGCTTGAGAAGGCCTTGCCGACGCAGATGCGGGCGAACGACCTCTGGTTTGGCTTTACGACCCGTGCCCGACTCATGGTGTACGACAAAAGCCGAATCAAACCAGAGCAGATTCAGACCTATGCAGATCTTGCTTCTCCGGCGATGAAGGGAATGGTCTGCGCGCGATCTGGATCACATCCTTACATGCTGTCGCTTCTTGCCTCAATTGTTGCGCATGAGGGTGAGCAGAAGGCCGAGTCGTGGGCGCGGGGCGTTGTGGCGAATCTCGCGCGTTCGCCGCGTGGGGGCGACACGGATCAGATCAAAGGGGTTATGTCCGGTGAGTGCGGTGTTGCCTTGGCAAACTCTTATTACCTAGTCCGGCTCCTGAAGTCGAATAACGCTGAAGAGCGGGCGGCCGCCGCAAAGCTTGGGGTGATCTGGCCGAATCAGAAGACGACTGGTGTCCATATGAACGTCAGTGGCGGTGGCATGGCTCGGCATGCGCCGAATTCTGAAAACGCGAGACGATTTCTGGAGTTTCTTGCGTCGCCCGAGGCCCAGGCACATCTTGCAAATGCAAATAATGAATGGCCTGCGGCGGTGAAGGTTTCGGTCAAGAATCCCGAGTTAAATCAACTTGGAAAATTCAAGCAAGATACCGTATCGATTGCGGCGGTTGGTCGTAACCAGGTGAATGCCGCTAAAATCATCGATAGAGTCGGCTGGAAATAACGATTTTTCTGTCACAGGGGCCGTCTCAGTACGAGACAGCCTTTTTGTGAGAACCTATGTCAGATCGCCCAGATACCCCTTGTATTGCTATTTGCTCCACGACAAATGGAGATGACATTTGTCGTGGGTGCGGGCGAACCTTTGAAGAGGTAACGAACTGGGTCATCATGACGCCGGAAGAAAAATCCTTGGTCTGGGATCGGATCGAGCGCGAGCGAACCGCCTTGCGTTACACAACCTATCGGGACCGTGCCCGCTGATCAACTGCAGCGTCGTATTGTGTCTTCAGTGCATCGTTATTGGCGATGCTCATGCCTAGGTCCCGTAAGAGACCATCTCTAAGGCCGTAGACCCAGCCATGCACAGTGACCGATTGGCCGCGATCCCAGGCATCCTGGACGCTCGTAGTCTGACAGACATTCACGACCTGCTCGATCACATTGAGTTCGCACAAGGCGTCATGACGTTCCCCTCGATTCAGAATGCTGCCCAGGTATCGGCCGTGCTTGTCACCAACATCACGGATGTGGCGAATCCAGTTGTCAGCGAGTCCTACCCTGGCATTGTCCAGTGCGGCTCTGACGCCAGAGCAACCGTAGTGACCGACAACGATGATGTGACGGACCTTGAGCATATCGATCGCAAACTGAATGACCGATAGCGCATTGAGATCCGTATGAACAACTAGGTTTGCGATATTCCGGTGAACAAAGAGTTCGCCTGGTGCGAGGCCGGTGATCTCATTCGCGGGAACACGAGAGTCTGCACAGCCAATCCAAAGGTACTCGGGGGACTGTTGGTTTGCTAGGTTTGAAAAAAATTCTGAATCGGTTTCCTGCGCAAGTCTTGCCCACTCCACATTGTTCTGCAGCAGGTGATCGAGCGCCGTCGTTTTTAAAGATGCGTTAGTCATGGTTGAATCCGATGGCGGTGATCGCCAGCAGGTTCACATGGTAACCGATTGCTCTCTGTTGACCGACGAAGGTTATCCTAAAAGGCAGGCATGAATTGGTTGAGCCAGGTGAGTAACTCGACGAGGGGCCAAACAAGACAAGTCAGAATGACGATGATAAGGATCACCTCGGAAATGGCCGGGCCCACCGAACGGCTTAGCGCTCCAGCCAGTCGCGGAGCGGGAACCTCTCGATAATAGTGACGCTCGGGATCATCCTGTTCTGCGTCTTTAACGCCGGTGATCATTCCCACGATGGGTTGGGATCGATGGAGTGCGGTCGTCCATAGATTGCCGATGACATGTAGTGTGACCAGCGAAGCCGCGAGGTTACCTGACCAATGATGCAGATCTTTGAGCCCGACCGGAACCGAATATTGAAAGACCGATAGCAGGAAGATTTCACCTTCCCATGCCGCGGGCACACTGTTACCTAATGGACCTAGCTCCTGACCCGCGCTGTAGACCATGACCCCGAGTGCTCCTGTTACGAGCATGCTGATGATCAACCAGAGAATCATCCATCCGCCAAGCGGATTGTGAGAAATGGTGTGTCTTGTCTGTCCAACGAGGGAGTCTCGTCCATAGCGGATTGTCTCTGAGGGACCTTTTAGAAAGGTGGTGAATCGCACGGAGCGCGGCCCAATGAAGCCCCAGACGATCCTGAAGATCATGTAAGCCATGATGATGTATGCAGCGTATGTATGCAGCGGGAACTTGTCTGAAGGAAAGTAGAGTGACGCGAAGCAAAGCACCATCGCCCAGTGTCCAATGCGAACAATAGGATCCCAGACTTTGAGGTAGATTCTCTTGGGGAAGAAGACACGATCAGACATGCTGAACAGTCCCTGATTACTGCGTCACCGAGTCATGATCCAGAGGACAACGGCGCGGATCTCTGTGTCATCTTTTGTTTTCAAAGGCTCATGGTCCACTTCTTTGTTTTTGACTTCAGCCTTTGTTCGCGTTGTTACCCGACGCGTGAACCGTTGCTCAATGTTTGGTCTCCCCTTGACATCAGCATTAATTTCCTGAAAAGAGGGGGCGTCCTTGGCCTTATTTTCCGTCTCGGAATGACACTTAAAACAGTTGCTCTTACGCATGACTGCCTTCACCTGATCGTCCGTCAGTAATGGCGATGCGAGACAGATCTGGCAAGAGAGGAGTGCGCTCAGGGTTAGAAAAATTTGGGGGATTCGGATCATGAAGACTTTACGTTAATGCAATGTTCGGCGTCATGCATTGATTTAGTTCAAGAGTTTTTGATTTCCGCGCGGGAAACAGGGGCGTTCCGCTAACTTCTAGAGAAAGATTCGAATCTCGCTGAGTAGCTTGAGACCGGTGAGGAACATTCCCAGGTAAAGCAGTTTGTAAAACCGTTTTTCTGGGATTGTTTTAGCGATCTTTACGCCAATCCAGACGCCAAGAGGGGCGAGCGGCATCAAGACGAGAGACGTCGCCAAGTTACGAAGATCCAAGAGCCCAAGCATTCCGTAAGGAATCCACTTCGAGAGATTGATGATCCCGAAGAACACGGCAAAGGTTGCAGCGAACTCAACTGGCTTGAGTCGTAGCGGGATCACGTAGGCGTTTAAGGGCGGACTCCCCGCGTGTGCAATAAAGCTTGATAGCCCCCCAAGCACGCCGAGAAATCGCCCCCAGTTCCGAGAAAGTGGTCGATAGATGTGGGGGTAACGTTCCACAACGAGCCGCTGTGCCAGAAAAAGCAGTGTCAGGATCCCAAGAATCACGGAAAGTGTTGGTGCTGAGAGCAGTCCAAACAGCGCCCACCCGACAAGTGTCCCGATAAGTCCTGCAGGTACCAGTAAACGAACTAAGTCCCAGTTGCACTGCCGGATTAAAAGCTTAAGTCCTAGCACGTCCATGACCAGCAGAATGGGCATCATGATGGCCGCTGCCTCGGGTACGGTAACAGCCATCGCCATCATGGGAACAACAAGGGCGCCGAAGCCGCCGCCAAACCCACTCTTTGAAATTCCCATGATCAAAACAGCGGGGATAGCGATCGCGTAAAAAAGAGGGTCAGTGGGGATCACAGCGCTTGACTTTCCAAGTGAGTCGAGGGGCGCTGTACGAATCCCGTTTCATACTCAGCGCCTCCGAAGATCGAATTATCTCCGGAATTGGTCTGCCATTTCAGCACGCGAGAGGAGCCCTTCAACCATGGTTAGAACGAGACGGGTATTTTCATGACAACGGCGCTTGCCCCTCAGGCGTCGACAGGCGAGATCGCAGCGTTTCTTGGAGGGTTTAAGTCTCGATTTATTGCCGTGGCCTTTTTTTCGGGGGTCATCAATCTGCTCTACTTGAGCCCGGCCATTTACATGCTGCAGGTCTACGATCGCGTCCTGAATAGCCAGAGTGAAAGTACCCTGCTTGCCCTGACTATCCTGGTCTTTGGATTGTTTGTGGTGCTGGGCGCTCTCGAAGTGATCCGTAGCAACATCATGGCGGGTATTGGGAACGCCGTTGATGAGCACTTCTCTGGGCGTGTCTATCGGGCGACCTTTACACGACAGTTTCA
>JBDLRA010000041.1:0-6570 GCA_039800285.1 Pseudomonadota bacterium | reverse complement strand
TCAACGCTTGCGGAAGAGAAGGCGGAGCCCCGCGGTCGGATTCGGCTTGGACTGCCCTTGACTTATGGGCTTCAAGAGCTCACGCCGAAATTATTGGAATTTGCATCCCAGTATCCCTTTGTTGAATTAGCGCTGGATTTTTCAGATCAGCGTGCGAATCTTATCGAAGAGGGGCTTGATCTTTCGATCCGCATTACCGCTGATCTTCAACCCGGCGATATCGTTCGTAAGCTTGGCGAGACGCGTCTGCTGACGATTGCGGCGCCCAGTTATCTAAAGCGCCATGGTGAGCCCAGAGACCCTGGAGATCTTAAGCACCATGAATGTCTAGTCTACGCACGCGAGAACCCAGTATCAAACTGGGTGTACCAAAAGGGCGGGAGATCGTTTCAGGTCTCTGTCCGTGGACGACTTGTTGCCAACAACGGTGTCGCACTCGCAGAGGCGGCCGCTCGCGGGATGGGAATTGCAAGGCAGCCCGAGTTTATTGGCGCGCCCTATATCGCGCAGAAGTTGGTCAAAGTGATCCTTAAGGATTTCGAGGATGCACCGCTGGGAATCTATGCGGTGCTCCCGAGTAATCGTTATGTGCCGCATCGGGTGAGCGTGCTGATTGAGTACCTATCAAAACTATTTACCCGCACGTCTCGCGCTTCGGCAGGCTCAGTCAAAAATATCGCTTAGCCAGGATTTTTGTTTTTTGTAGTACCCCTGTCTCTGGTCCCCATAAGACCGAGAGTCCTGACGATAGGGCTGTTGGGCGGGGGCGGAGGGCGGCGCGGCCGTTGCGGCAGACCGCTCGATCAGCTTGTCGAGCTCCCCGCGGTCAAGCCACACCCCACGGCACGACGGACAATAGTCAATTTCGATTCCCTGGCGTTCGGAAATCACCAGTTGCTGATCTTTGCATACGGGACACTGCATGACGCTCTCCTGTGAGAATAACGTCGGGTAGATTTCAAATTTGTGCCAAAGTTCCGAAGGGAGCGGGGGCGGAATGATTACCCCTGAAGGGGGTGGGGAAGTGCCTGATGGTTGGCGGAGAGGGTGGGATTCGAACCCACGGTGGACTAACGCCCACGCCTGATTTCGAGTCAGGTACATTCGACCACTCTGCCACCTCTCCGAAGGGTCGAATTCTACCTTAGGAAAACCTAACCCCGTTTTGCCTCAAGGTCGATGGCATGGGCAAGTGCGATGTCTTTCTCAGTGAGTCCGCCAGCATCATGGGTGGTCAGCCGGATCAAGACCCGGTTGTAGACGTTTTGCCAGTCTGGGTGGTGGTCCATTTGGTCGGCATGCGCCGCAACTCGGGTCATGAAGGCAAAGGCCTGGTTGAAATCAGGGAAGCGAAACTCACGCTGGATGGCACCGCCGGAATTCCGTTCTAGCTGCCAGTCAGGCAGGGTTCGTTGTGCCTCGTCAAATATCTGAGAATTGGCTTCCGTGGGCATAGGGGTCATTCCAAAGGGTTTTGGTTCAAGGGCGGCCAGAACGGTCAACGTCGCCTGACTTGATTCTGGTAACGATTCCGCCCGACAATCCTAGCCAGGGAGCTTATGAAAGGGTTGAAAACCCTCTTGAGCAGAGGTGGTTTATGGCAAGAGATAACTTAATTCGTTTGGTTCAGTTGAGTTTCTGGGCCGTCGTTGTATTTTCGGTGGTTCTGATCGCTGGTGCGCAGACGGGCGGCCTTGGGGTTCCTTCTGTCCTTGGGGCGCTTCTTTTTCTGATCATCATGTCGAGCGCTCTGGTGAGTCGCCGATCAGCGGTGTCCGGTGACCAAGGTTTTATGCAGGCTGTTGTTGCGCAGAAAAAGGCGCTCTTAGCGTCTATTCTCGATAACAAGGTCGGCGCCCTCGTCATCATCGCGATACTCATCGGATTCGTTTTTCTGGCAACGTCTGCGATTCGCTAGCGCTTGGCCGATTGGGTGGTTGGTGTAGATCTTTGTGGACTGGTTCTGGTTGGGACCGGTCCGTTCATGAACACATGTAAACCCGTGTTGTGGCACCTGATCGGCATGCGTCGGTATGTTGTAAATCAGAATCGTTGGGATGACGCGCAGTCGCTTAAGCGTGGCGTTCAGAATCACGGCATCAAAAGGGTTGTAGAGATATGCAATCAGTGCTGGTCCAAAGCTGCTGAAGTCTGTCTTTGAGGCATCGGCAATCAGAAATTCGCCCGGATTACCAAACACCTTTTGGTGATTGGCTTGTGCGATCGGGATAAAGGGCGGGTAGTAATCCAGACCAATGATCCTTGGGGTGATTTTCTTGGTCTGGCAGGCCAGTCGCCAGACGATGGGGACCTTTCCTTTGCCGCAGCCGATATCAATGAAGCTATAGTGTACGAGCCGGGTTCCGAGTTGTGCCTCCAGCCACCGAAAGGACAGGGTAATCTCGCTGGTCCAAGACGCCATATAGGGCTTGCCGTGGGCTAGGTTAGCGGTCTCGTGGAATCCTGTCTTGGCTAAAGGGGTGGTGGTCTCTGTGCCGTAAGTCTTATCGAATAGCTCACGCTCTTGGTATTCCCATTCGGACTGGCTCTGGACGGGGGTGAGCTTTGATGGGCGGGGCGACATATAAGGAAAGGGTAGTCGATGAAGTTTCTCTTGGTGGTTTTTATCAACCTAAACGCAAACAACCAGCTGATTCACCATTTTGGCGTGCCTTACGACACCCTGCAGGCCTGCGAGTCCGCCCGACGTCTGGTTCAAAATTCGGAGTGGTACACGGTGCGCACGTCGTGTGCAGTCTATGCGCGTGACCTGAAGTCTCAGATGCCTCAGATCCAGGGGATGTGATCTAGCCCCCGCTCCACATATTCGTATTCTTGCCCGCCATAAACATTCGCGCGGCAAGAATGCTCGTTGTGTAGAACATCATCTGGCCTTTTTCGTTGTAGACCGCGTAGCGACGGTCCGTCGCGGATATGGTGATTGATTCGAAGTACATGGCGTGGTCTGTAGAAAACCCTTTACGACAGGAATACGGCAAAATTCTGAGATAGGTTTAGTCTAACCTCAAGTTGTTGTTCCTTGGAAGAGTGCGCTATGTCCGATGTTGTCACGCAGCTGAAGTCGTTTTGGGATTCACGCTATAAAGGGGACGAGTATGCCTACGGCACCGAACCCAACGATTATCTTGTCGCGCAGATGGGGTTGATTCCGAAAGGCGGGCGTGTCCTGTGCCTAGCGGACGGGGAAGGGCGCAACAGTGTCTTTTTGGCTGCGCAAGGATTCCAGGTCACTGCGGTCGAGCTCTCCCACGAGGGAATCGAGAAGGCGAAGCGGCTTGCCGCAGATCGAGGCGTCACGGTGACCTTCATTGAAGAAGATGTGAATAGTCTCGACATTAAGCCGGGACACTGGGATGCCGTCGTGTCAATCTTTCTGCACTTGCCGAAAAAGCTGCGGCAGGCATTGCACTCGAAAATACTTTTGGGGCTTACTGCTGGTGGCGTCTATATCTACGAGGCCTACACCCTTGATCAGTTGGGAAAGGGAACGGGCGGACCGAAAGAGGCCCAGGTGCTCGCAGAGCCAAAGGCCGTGTTGGAAGACTTTCCGCAAGAGCGTGTTCATCACTTCTTCGCGGGGGAGCGTCCCATTCATGAGGGGCCCTTACACAGCGGCGCAGGGGCTGTCGCTCAGGTCACGATAAAAAATTAGCGGGAAATCCCAGTTCTGCCAGGATGGGCGCGTTGTGCTGACCAACGTCAGGAATCGCATCCATTCTGTAGTCGTACTGATTGTTCACCCCGGGTGGCAATAGTGCCGGTAACGTACCGGCAGGGGAATCCACCGTCTGCCAGCGGTCTCGCGCTTTTAGCTGAGGATGGGCCCAGACGTCTGCCATGGTGTTGACCTGGGCGTTTGCGATCGGCGCAGCCTCGAGTCGTGAGATCACTTGAGCGGCGGTCATCTGCCCAAAGACCTCCAGAATGATTGCCTCAAGCGCGGCGCGGTTTTCATTGCGCTTGAAGTTGCTCTCGAATCGCGGATCTGATTTCAGTTCGGGTTTTTCTAAAACCTTGTCGCAGAAGGTCTGCCACTCGCGTTCGTTCTGAAGACCCAGCATCACGGTCTTGCCATCTCCAGCAGCGAAGGGCCCGTAAGGATAGATCGTTGCATGTGATGCGGCTGCACGCGGTGGTGGTGGCGCTCCTTCAAAGGCGTAGTAGAGCGGGTATCCCATCCACTCGGTCAGCGCCTCAAGCATCGAGACATCGATACCGGAGCCTTTGCCTGTTTTGTCCCGAAGCATGAGGGCAGACAGAATGTTGGTGTAGGCGTACATGCCTGCTGCGATATCGGCAATCGAGCAGCCTGCCTTGCTGGGTGCCTCAGGTGTTCCTGTGACGGAAAGAAATCCCGCCTCGCTTTGAATGAGAAGGTCATACGCCTTCTTATCCCGGTAGGGGCCGTCCTCGCCGTAGCCCGAGATATCGCAGACGATCAGGCGGGGATGTTTAGGGGCGAGCTGACTGTGAGACAGCCCCATTCGTGCTGCAGCGCCTGGTGCCAGGTTCTGTATCAGAACGTCGGTCCTCTCCAGTAGACGGGATAGCACTTCCATACCCTTGGGGTCTTTTAGGTCGAGGGCGAGGCTTTCTTTTGATCGATTGGTCCAGACAAAATGGGAGGCTAGGCCTCTTACCCGTTGGTCGTATCCGCGGGCAAAGTCCCCTACGCCCGGCCGCTCCACCTTAATGACTCGGGCGCCTAAATCGGCGAGCTGGCGTGAGCAGAACGGGGCGGCGATCGCATGTTCTAGGGAGACGACGGTAATCCCGTCAAGGGGTCTTAGCATGGTGGCGAGGGCTGTTTTTTCGTTGAAGTTGCCCGCAATTGTACCGAGCTGAACCTCGTGGATTTCCGATATCGGTGTCGACTCTGTGTGGCCAGGGTCTATCTTATTAGTACATGTAGATAATTTTGTATCAATTAAATCGTTGTGCTAAGCTGACTTATCCGTACAAATGTAGGAGATCCTGATGTCTGAAAGGTTTGAAACCCAAGACGACCGAAAGGTGCACCCGCAAGGCGTGGTGCTTCATGAGTACGTTGCAAACGCACTTGCAGACCGTATCCGACAGGGGGAGTGGGGCGTTGGTTCCGCGCTGCCCTCGGAGGCGACCTTCTGTAGGCAGTACGCGGTCAGCAGGCATACGCTGCGGCATGCGTTGGCGACCCTCGAGGAAAATGGCCTGATTCTTCGCAGGCAGGGGGCCCCCACGCGGGTAATTTCGCGTCAGCGTCCCCGCAAGTTCATTCAGAGCTTTAATTCGCCTGCGGACATTTTGCGTTACTCGGGTGCGACCTATCGTGTGAACGAGGTGCAGGAGTATGTCGAGTGTGATGCCGCACTCGCCCCGCTACTACAGGCCCCGATGGGATCTTCCTGGTATCACATTGGCGGCATTCGACGTGAGCTCAGCACCGATCTGATCCTGTCCTATAACGATATCTATCTGTTACCGAAGTTTGCAGATCTGGTCAATGAACCGGATCACTCACATTCCATGGTGTTTGAGCAGATCGAGCGCCGATTTGGGATATCCATTGATCGGGCCGTGGTCGATATCTCGGCAACAGGAGCGAACCCGCAGATGGCAAAGTCGTTGCAGGTCCCGAGGGGTACACCCTGTCTCGTCGTGATTCGGCGATACTTCGACTCCAGCGGCAATCCGTTTGAGATTTCGGTCAGCCATCATCCTGAAAACCGTTTTGTCTACAGCATGGAATACCGTAACAGCGCCTCGAAAGGCGCCTAACCTTTGGAGTCGTTTGAATGCCTGTCATTGAATCCGTTTCAGTTATCGCGTGTGAGATTCCTCTCGATCATGTGACCTCTTTTTCTACGCGGACCGTTTCGTCACGTCACTATGGCCTCGTCAAGGTGCGCTCGGTCGATGGTCACGAGGGCATTGGCTTTTGCTATGTTGGAAGTCGCGCAGGAAGTCTTGTTAAAGAAGCCGTAGAGCAGCTGCTCGGGCCGCTACTCATTGGCCAAGAGAGTCGGCAGACAGAAGGCCTGTGGCAGACGATGTATCAGGAATCGATCCTTCAGGGGCGTTCTGGCTCGGTGATGCGTGGCATTTCGATCCTCGATACGGCGCTATGGGATCTGAATGCACGGTCTGTTGGTCTTCCTTTGCATGACTATCTGGGCAGCCTGCATCGCGAATCTGTTATGGCGTATGCCAGTGGCGGTTATTACCTGGATGGCAAGACTCCTGCAAAGCTTGGTGAGGAAGTCGCCGGCTACGTTGCCAAGGGATTTAAAGCGGTCAAGATCAAAACGGGTCGACTCTCTCCGAAAGACGAAGAGGAGCGCATTGCTGCCGCACGTGATGCGATTGGTCCAGATGTCTATCTGATGCTCGATGCCAACAATGCCTGGTCAGATCTCCCCACGGCACTCGAATACATGCGTCGATTCGAAGCCTACGATCCCTATTGGATCGAAGAGCCGTTTTCACCCGACGCAATTGATCTTCACGCGCGTCTGGCAAGTCGCACCAGCGTGACGGTCGCGACCGGTGAGATCGAAGTCGGTCGTTGGC
>JBDLRA010000040.1:0-7591 GCA_039800285.1 Pseudomonadota bacterium | reverse complement strand
TCTGGCGGCTGCGCGAGCCAATTTTGCACAGGTGAAGATTCAGTGGGAGGCGAATCAGAAGCTGGTCCAGAAGGGCTTCATCTCGCCCGCCGGTGCCGAGCTGTCTCGTGCAAATTTTGAGTCCGCTCAGGCGCAGCTGCGTTCCGCGGAGACGCTTCGCGATACGGCCAAGATGCAACTGCGTGACGCTCAGATTCTCTCGCCTATCCGCGGTGTCGTTGCTAAGCGCCACGCGGTTGTCGGTGAAAAGTTAAGTTTTGATCAGCCCGTCTTGACCGTCACGAACCTTCAGCGGCTTGAGGTGACGACGCTGGTGTCTGCGCAGGACAGTACATGGCTAAAGCCCAATCAAGCGGCGAATTTCCAAGTGGACGGTCTTACCAAGCCCTTAAAGGCGCGACTCTCCCGAATCTTGCCCACAGCCGATATGTCGGCCCGCGCCGTTCCTGCTATCTGGTCGATTGAGCCGGGACAGGGACTGGTTCGCCCGGGTCAGCTGGCCAGCAGTTTTCTTGAATACAAAGACAGCAAGCCTGCGTTGACGCTACCTGCTGAGGCGATCCGTGAAGAGGGGGGCAAGCAGCTCGTGTGGATGATCGAAGAAGGCAAGTTAAAAACACGTCTTGTCGTCCTTGGAGGTAAGAGCCGTGACGGCAAGCGTGTCGCGGTAGTTCAAGGACTGAAAGAAAACGATCAGGTGCTCTCGCAGCGCTTTGATGCTCTCAAAGAAGGTCAACCTGTGGCCGTGCTTAAAGCAGCCCAGTAAAAGAAGAGCTCTCGCGCCAACATGTGGGTCACTCGCGTCTCAGTAGCACAGCCTGTTTTCGCCACGATGGTGATGGCAGCGCTCTGTGTGCTTGGAATCTTTTCTTACGCGCGGCTTGGCGTCGAGCAGATGCCGGAGATCGCGCTGCCCTATGCATCTGTGGATATCCGGTATCCCGGTGCATCGCCGGAAGCGATTGAACGTGAGATTACGAAGCGAGTGGAAGAGGTGCTCAACGGCATCGGCGGCGTTAAGCGCATCACGTCGCGGACGTTTGAGGGCAGAAGTCAGACGGGTGTTGAGTTTGAGCTGGATACTGATATGGATCGGGCGATCCAAGATGTCCGTGATCGTGTCGCAGCGATTCAACCAGCATTTCCACCTGATACGAAGCAGGCCTTGATCAGTCGGGCACAGGGTGAAAATGATCAGCCCATCGTGTCGTATGCGCTGCTCTCGGATACTCGCTCAGCCCGTGAACTTTCTATGATTGCCGACCTCACGGTCGCGCGGCGGTTTAGTCGTGTGGCGGGCGTATCGGCTGTTGATCTCTCTGGTCAGGCCTCACGCGAGGTGCGCGTGGATCTGAATCTCAATCGGCTGCAACAGTATGGAATCACGCCGGCCGAGATCGTCGCGGCACTGGCGGAGCAGAATGCAGACCAGCCGGTTGGTCTGCTCACGAACTCTGTGAAAGACAGTCTAGTTCGACTCGAGGGGCGTGTTCGAAATCCACTCGATCTTGCGGAAATGACCGTTGCCCGTAAAAACGGGATGGCGGTACGGTTATCCGAACTAGGCAAGGTTTACGAACGAGAGGCGGAGCGCTCCTCCATCTCGCGAATCAATGGGAAACCGGCGATTAGTCTAAATATCTATCGGCAACAGGATGCCAATCTGGTTGAAACAGGCGATGGGATTAAAGCCGCTGCCGAGGAATTGAAGAAGACGCTTGGCAAAGATCTTGAGCTTCGGCTGATCTATGCCAATAGCGACTGGGTAAAGGATTCTCTTGCAGGGCTCCAGCGAACCCTGATTGAGGGCGCACTTCTGACGATTGCGATCGTCTACTTGTTCTTGCATTCATGGCGCTCAACTGTGATCACGGGATTGACCTTACCGATTGCTGTGATCTCGACGTTTATTGCGCTCTATATGTTTGGGTTTACGCTCAATTTTATGACCATGATGGCGCTTTCGCTGTGTATTGGTCTACTGATCGATGATGCGATCGTAGTACGTGAAAATATTGTTCGTCATTTACGCATGGGCAAGGATCACAAGACCGCCGCGCTCGAGGGCACCGCAGAAATCGGCCTGGCAGTGACGGCGACGACGCTGGCGATCTGTGCGGTGTTTGTACCGGTTGCCTTTATGTCAGGAATTATTGGACGGTTCTTCTATCCCTTTGGCATCACGGTAACCGTTGCGGTGTTGATCTCACTCTTTGTGAGCTTTACCCTAGACCCAATGCTGTCGAGTGTCTGGGAAGACCCAGAAGGTCCGCGCAAGAAGATTCCAGTCCTTCATCGCGTCATTGATCCTTTGATCACGGGTGTCGACCGCATGATGGACTTCTTGCATCGCCATTATGAGCGGCTGGTGAACTGGATCTTTCTCGGTGCGCGTATCAAGATTTTTCGTAAGATTTCGATCACGCCTCGAGGCTCAATTGTGGCGCTCGCGATTTTCAGCTTTGTGCTGGCAATCGCACTGATTCCCGCCGTGGGAACGGAGTTTGTGCCGAAGACCGATCAGGGCTTCACCCAGATTTCGATTCGCCTTCCCGTGAGTTCAAGCCTTGCCCGCGGTGACGAGAAAGTGCAGCAGGTTGAAGGCATCCTGCGGACGATCCCCGAGATCGACACTTTGAGTACATCGATTGGTGGTGCGGGTTCCGGATTTCTGACGGGGCGTAACCAGGCCACGCTTCGGATCGTGTTAAAGCCGAAGGACGAGCGTCGCCGTAGTCAGTTCGATATCGAAAAAGAGATTCGCGAAAAGCTGAAGGCGATTCCTGGAATTGAGGTCTCCGTCAGCACGGACCGGCCGATCTTTATCGCGATCTTGGGTAATGATGCCAAGGCGCTCTCAAAAGCCACTGATGAGTTTGCGGCGAAGCTCGCCACAATCCGTGGAGTCGTCGATATTGAAACGTCGAATAAGCCGGGCACGCCAACGTTTGCCGTCCGCCTCGATAGTGTTGCGATCCGTGAGCTTGGTCTGAGCAGCCGTCAGATCGCCTCATCGTTACGTGCCTTCGTCAATGGGGAGATTGCAACCTACTGGACGGCTGGGGATGGCGAACAGGTTGAAGTCTTAGTTCGTCTTCCAGAAGAGGCTCGTGAGCGTATTGAGCAGGTACGCAAGCTACCCATTGCTTACACGAAGGATGGCGCGCCGGTCATTCTGGAGCGGATTGCCTCAATCACACAGGTGGAGAACCCAGAGGTGATCCGCCGTCAGAACCTAATGCTGCGTGAAGCGATCTTCGCCGGCGTTCAAGGACGTCCGGCGGGGGATGCGGGTGCCGAGGTAAAAAAACTCATCAATGAAACAACCCTTCCTGATGGCATGCGGTTCGACGTGGGGGGAGCCACCAAGGACCAGGAGGAGGCCTTTAAGGGCTTACTCGCTGCCATGGCCTTGGCGGTGACCTTCATCTACATGGTGCTGGCAAGCCAGTTCGCCAGCTTCCGTCAGCCGATCGCCATCATGGTGTCGTTGCCCTTGGCCCTGATCGGGGTGGTTCTGGCCCTATTGCTCTTTCGGTCGACCTTAAACGTCTTTTCCATGATTGGCCTGGTCATGCTGATGGGTCTTGTGACGAAGAACGCGATTTTGTTGGTCGACTTTGCCAATCAGGCTCGCCGGGCTGGGGCAACGGTTCACCAGGCGCTGCTTGAGGCTGGCCAGGTGCGAATGCGGCCCATCATGATGACCACCTTTGCAATGGTCTTTGGCATGCTGCCCCTGGCGCTGGCGCTCAATGACGGGGGCGAGATTCAGGCACCGATGGGACGGGCGATTATTGGGGGGGTGATTACTTCGGCTATCCTTACCCTGGTGGTTGTGCCGACGATTTATTCGTATCTGGTGAAGGATCCACCCCGAAAAGGGCCGTCCGAGACGCCGGGAATTTCCTAATGAATTTTCGGTAGGCAAAAGTGAGATACTCCCGGGCTTGCGTCGCGCCGGAGAGGTGAGACGAAAAGACGAGAAAAGACCTGCATGAGTTATATCGATTCCGAACAGAAATCTTCCCGCAAGCGCATGATCGGCCTTGGAGTGGTAGTGGCCGCTCACGTAGTGCTGGGGATCTTGATCCAACTGGGCATGGCCCGGGATATCGTGAAGCTCGTGAAAGATCCGGTGGAGGCCGTTCTGCTTGAGGAAATCAAGCCGCCAAAGCCGCCGCCGCCCCCACCACCGAAGCCTGCAGCGCCGCCTCCGCCGCCGCAGATGCAGTCGAATATCGTAGAGTCGCAGCCGACGCCGAACGCGACAACGGCCCAGTCCGAGGTTAAACCCGCTGCGCCAGCGGCGCCGATTGGTGCCCCAACCACGACGTCAGCGGCTTTGAGCGCGGGCAGTAATTGTGCGACTCCCGAGTACCCCCGGGAGTCCCTCCGCGCTGGTGAAACCGGAACCTCTCGCATTCGTTTTGTCGTAGAGGCCAATGGCCGGGTGAGCTCGGCCACGATTGAGCGAAGCTCTGGCTCTCGGCGTCTGGACCAGGCAGCGGTATCAGCCTTGTCTCTCTGCACGTTTACTCCCGGAACCCAGGCAGGTAAGCCTGTCCGAAGTGAAACGACGATTAACTATGTGTGGCGTATAGATTGACCTTTTTGAACTTGAAAGGAAGTGGCATGACCTTCTTTAACTGGACAACTCTGCAGATTCGGTCGCGGCGTGCGGCTCAGGCAGTCGCCTGTGCGCTCATCGTGATGGTTGCTAGCACCGGCCTGACCCCATCGATCGTCTATGCCCAGGCGAATACGGCCCAGCCCGCTGCAACGGCTGCCCCTGCCGCAGCGCCTGCCGCGGCGGCTGAGCCTGCCAGGGCTGAAAACCCCTATGGCCTCAAGGCGCTCTGGAACGAAGGCGACTTCGTATCGAAGATCACGCTACTGATCCTCGTGATTATGAGTATCGGTTCCTGGTACGTGATCTTCACGAAGTACCGTGAGCAGGGCAAAGTCATAGCGTTTAAGAAAGAGTCTGATGAGACTTTTTGGAGTGCATCCTCTGTTCAAGCGGGTCATAACACGCTGAACGAAGACAGCCCTTTTCGTTATGTCGCTGAAAAAGGCCTGGCAAGTGTTGGACACCACAAAGGTCTGATCGGCATGATTGATTTGAATAGCTGGCTGACCATGAGCATTCAGCGCGCAGTCGCTGTGATCCAGAGCCGCCTGCAAGGTGGGCTTGCCTTTCTGGCAACGGTCGGTTCGACCGCGCCCTTTGTGGGCCTCTTCGGAACCGTTTGGGGAATCTACAACGCGCTGGTCAAGATCGGAATCTCCGGTCAGGCATCGATCGATAAAGTGGCTGGCCCTGTCGGTGAGGCCCTGATCATGACAGCGATTGGTCTTGCGGTTGCGGTGCCTGCAGTGCTTGGCTACAACTGGCTGGTCCGTCGTAACAAGCAAGTGATGGAGGGGGTCAATGGCTTTGCCAACGAACTCCACGCTGTGATCCTTGCCGAATCGCGTAAGTAAACCGAAGCCTTACGCCGGAGATTGCGATGTCGATGAATGTAGGGTCCCCAGAGACCGATGCAGATGATGCAGTAGTCAGCGAGATCAACACGACGCCCCTCGTGGACGTCATGTTGGTGTTGCTGATCATCTTTCTGATCACGATTCCGGTGGTGACCACATCCGTGAAGGTCAATCTTCCGAAAGAGACCATTCAGGTGCGTGAGACGAAGCCTGAAAACGTCATCATCTCGGTAGATGCAACAGGCCGTATCTTTTTGTACGACACGCCGATCAAGAACACGACTGATCTCGCAGATCGCTTGAAGAAGTTTGCCGACATGAAGCCGCAGCCCGAAGTTCATATTCGGGGTGATGGGGCGTCGAAGTTCGAGTCAATTGGCAAAGTCATGAATGCTGTGCAACGCGCTGGTATCAAAAAAGTCGGATTCATTACTGAGCCTGTCGATGGCGAAGTAAGTCGCTGATAAGGAATTGTTATGTCCATGAGTGTCGGCCCAATTGGGCAGTCAGATGAACCCGAAGTGATGATGGATATCAACACCACGCCGCTTATCGACGTGATGCTGGTGTTACTGATCATGTTGATCATCACCATCCCTATCCAGTTGCACGCTGTTAACCTGGACATGCCGGTCCGTTCGCCACCCACCAATAACAAGCCGGTGGTTGTTCGTGTAGACGTCGATTACAACGGAACCGTTTTTTGGAATGGCCAAAAGCTCACCAGCATGAGCGAGGTCGAGGCGCGAATGAAGCAAGCAGCCTCGACGCAGCCTCAGCCTGAGATGCATATCCGTGCCCATGGTGGAAGCCGCTATGACGCGACGGCAGCAGTCTTGGCAACCGCTCAGCGAGTGGGTCTGAAGAAGCTGGGAATCGTCGGTGCGGAGCAGTTTGGCGACTAGTCGCTAAACGTCACTGTCTTAGCTCAGGGAGAACAGGTGCGGCTTCATCGGATATCGATCGCTGCATTGAGTCTTGCGTTTCTCGCGAGCTGCTCGGTGTCGAACGAGCCCGTTCCTGAAGCGCTGCTCAAAGAAAACACGTTCTTTACGTCCTACCAAGAGACGCCGAAGTACCTAGACTCGACGTCTTCTTACAGTAATAACGAAACGCCCTGGACCTACGCGGTCTACGAGCCGCCGCTGAAGTACCACTATCTAAAGCGTCCCTACGAACTGATCCCCCGGACGCTGACCCAGATGCCGGAGGTGACCTATCTGGATAAAGCCGGGAAGAAACTGCCCGCGACCGCTCCCAGTGACAAGATCGCTCAGACAGTTTTTAAGCTCTCCGTGCAACCCGGAATTCTTTATCAGCCGCATCCGGCCTTTGCCAAAGACGCACAGGGTAAGCTGCTCTACCACGCACTGACCGAGGACGACCTCAAAGATAAGCGGACACCGTATGACTTTGCGCAAAAAGGCACGCGAGAACTGACGGCCTATGACTACGCTTATGCCATTAAGCGTTTGGCAACGCCGCGCGTCAAATCACCCGCCTTCGGATTTCTGTCCGAAAAGATTGTTGGGCTCGCCGACTATGGCAAGAAGATCAAAGCCTTCAATGAATCTTTGAAGACAGGTAAGTCCGCTCGTGAGATTGGCCCCTTTGGCCATCTGCCCTGGATCGATTTTCGTGAGCATGAGATGCCCGGTGTTGAGGTTTTGGATGATCACACCCTGCAGATTCGTGTGATTGGTAAGTATCCTCAGTTTAAGTACTGGCTTGCGATGACTTTCTTCGCTCCGATAGCCTGGGAAGTCGACGCGTTTTACTCCCAGCCAGGAATGGTGCGCAAGAATCTGATTGCGAATACCTGGCCTGTGGGCACTGGTCCTTACATGCTGACCGAGTTCGTACCCAACGCACGAATGGTCTTGGAGAAAAACCCGAACTACCGGGGTGGTGTCTATCCCTGTGAGGGAGAGCCTACCGACAAAGACGCTGGCTATCTCGATGACTGCGGCAAGCGAACGCCTTTCATCGATAAAGCGGTTTCTATTATCGAAAAAGAAGGGACGTCGGTCGTCACCAAGTTTATTCAGGGTTACTACGACAACCCACAGATCGAGCGTGGCGAGCCTGGTATTGCCTATCA
>JBDLRA010000039.1:0-2626 GCA_039800285.1 Pseudomonadota bacterium | reverse complement strand
ACGGCAAGCCGTGTTCCGATCACGAGTCTTGCCTGATTTGTTGCAGCAGAAAGCCAGAGCTTCGCCCGTTCGCGCTCGGAGACTTCGCTGTGTAAGACCGCAATCGAGACTCCTGGAAGTGCCTGCCGAAAGCGATCAACAAGCTGCGGCGTTAGCCCAATTTCCGGCACCATCATCAGGACCTGCGAGGAGGTATCTTCCGCCAGCGCCCTTCTTGCAGCCTCGGTGTAGACCCTGGTCTTACCTGAGCCGGTAACGCCGTGTAAGACATGCACACCTGGTTGGCCTATCGCCTCTAGGGCAGATGCCTGTTCCTGATTCAGAGCGGGGGCATCATCTAAGGCAGAAGGCAGAGATGCAACATTTTTTGCTGCAGCCTCCCCCAATGATCTCCAGAGTCGATCGAAATTTGTTGCACCTGAAACAGACTTGGGCTGGAAGTTCTTCAGATCCCTTAGCCATTTCGGCACAAGACCTACGGCCACCGTTCCAAAACTTCGTCGGTAGTAACGCGCAGCAAAAGCGGTCAAGGCCATCCATTCGCTGTCCGCATTCGGAAGACCCGAAACTGGCCCGTGAATGGACTTGATCTTTGCCGGATCAAGCCCGGACTCCCCGCTGCTGGGCCCAAGTTCAGGGCTCCCGGGGATTGACTCAGCGACGACCAATCCCAAGACCGCTCGACGACCCAATGGGACGGAAACCCACGCCCCATGCGGCAGGCTTTCCCCATCCCAAGCGTAGTCAAGGGTTCCGGGCAGAGGGGCGTCCACAGCCACTGAAATCAAGGGTTTCACGCTTGTGGATAAGTCTGTGGGCAATTGAAGTCTGGAAATCCGTAAAGTCTGGTTGACAGGCGAGAAACTAAGTGAATCTGCACCAACTAAATCAAATTATCTTTTAATTTCAATGAGTTATAAAAACTAATTCAATAGAAATTCGAAAAGACGGTGACAACCTAAGGGGTTTTCTACCCTGTGCATAAACCATAGGAGAAACCCCGAATGGAGCAGAAATTCTGCCCCAAAAGCGGCTGGTTAGCGAAGCTTCTTAGAGTAGTTAGCGACCGCTTCCACTAGGCAAGCGACGTTGTCTGGGGGGGTGAATTGGGAGATACCATGGCCGAGGTTAAAGACGTGGCCAACGCCCTGGCTCACAGGTCCAAAACTATCCAAAGTGCGGGCCACTTCAGCGCGGATGTGCGCTTCCGTTCCCATCAAACAGGCAGGATCCAGATTACCCTGAAGCGCACAACGGTCACCAATCAGGCTTCGCGCACGGCCAAGGTTGGTTGCCCAATCCAGACCCACGGCATCAGCGCCCGTTGCGGCAATCGACTCAAGCCACTGACCGCCACCCTTCACGAAGACGATCATCGGGGTGGGCTGACCATCGGTCTCACCACGGGCAGCACGGATGCCAGCGCTCGCGCGTTGAACATCCGCAACAATGCGCTTGATCTGCTGCTGAGAGAAACGTTCGAAATGCGACTCGGGTAGAAAACCGCCCCAGCTATCAAAGACCATGACCGCGTCCGCGCCGGCTTCGATCTGCATGATCAGATAGTCCGTCACCGCCTGAGCGATCTTATCCAAGAGCTGCAATAAAGCATCGGGTCGGCTGTACATCCACTGCCGAACGTTCATAAAGTCGTCACCGCTTGAGCCGCCATTAATCATGTAGCAGGCAAGCGTCCAGGGGCTTCCCGAAAATCCAATCAATGGGACGCGCTGGTTCAGAGACTTCTTAATCGTCGACACCGCGTCTGCAACATAGCGAAGCTCAACCGTCGGGTCGAGTCGGCCAAGTGCAGCAATATCGGCTTCGGATTCGATCTTCTTTTTAAAACGCGGACCCTCACCCTGCACAAAATAAAGGCCAAGCCCCATCGCATCGGGGATGGTCAAAATATCGGAGAACAGGATCGCCGCATCAAGACCATAACGGTCAATCGGCTGCAGTGTCACTTCACAGGCAAGCTCCGGGTTCATACAGAGGCCCATGAAGTCGCCCGCTTTTTTACGGGTAGCGTTGTACTCAGGGAGGTAGCGCCCTGCTTGGCGCATGAGCCAGACTGGTGTGCGCTCAGTCGGCTGACGTTTTATCGCCCGAAGAAAGAGATCGTTTTGAAAATTCAATGCTTACTTTTTCTTGCGCAGACGCTGGATCGCCTGAATCTCAGCAATCGCTTCCATCAGTTCAGCCTGCGCCTTCGCGTAGTCCATCTCGGCGGCTTTACTCGCCAGTGCTTCTTCAGCAAGGCGTTTGGCCTCGAGGGCTTTCGCCTCATCGAGATCCTTGCCGCGAATCGCGGTGTCGGCCAAAACCGTTACGCCGCGAGGTTGGACTTCCAGGATGCCACCCGCAACAAAGACCAGCTCTTCCGTCTCCGGCCCACCATTCTGAATACGAACAGCGCCCGGTTTAATACGAGAGATCAGCGAGATGTGGCCGGGCAGAATGCCCAGCTCGCCTGATTCGCCCGGCAGTGCCACAAAGGTCGCCGGGCCAGAGAAGATGCTCTCTTTGGCGCTGACCACATCGACTTGAAAGACTTTTGACATAACGCTTCCTGGTTTGAGTTAACGCTTACTGCAGCGTCTTAGCCTTCTCGAAGACTTCGTCA
>JBDLRA010000038.1:0-2704 GCA_039800285.1 Pseudomonadota bacterium | reverse complement strand
GCCGGTGCCGCACCCCGACAGCGGCAGCGACTGGCTGCGTACCTCTCTGGCGATGGGTCGCAATGAGCTCGCCTGGGCGGAACAGCCCGCGCTGCGACAGTGGCTCAACCGCTCGCGCCTGCAGATGTTTCCGTCACCGGACACCACTGGCGTGGACGCCGCCACGCTGGCAGCTGCGGCGCGGGACGCTCGGGCTCACGCGGAGGCGCGGGCGCGCAAGCTCACCGAACTGCTGGCAGCCGCGGGCGAACCGATCGGGTGAACACAGACAGAGATGCCGCGAACTCAACCTTGTCGTTGGACAGGACAATGCTGAGCCGGAAGATGGTTTGTCAGGTAGGGGAGTCGAGGAAGACGTGGGCTGCGCGGCTATCGGCGACGATAACGCCACTGCCTAATCCTCAAATCCGAGGAAATACCGCTCGTCCCTCATGCACTTTGTACTATGGTCCCACAGTAAGGAAAGATTGTACCGGGCAATCTCGGGAATTCGGTTAAAACTATAACCATACAGATTTTTACCAGATCATTACACAATTAGGCTATCTCTGAGGCAGAAGCTGAGACAACCTCTTGCAAGCGGTCTGGTGTCCCCATTTTCAACGGCCGCATGGGCAATCACAGCACTGTGCCTTTAGCCTTCCCGCAAAAGCTCAGCAATCAGGGAGAACTTGCAAAGATGAAAAGGCTCGCCAAAACGGCAATCTCGAAAGTATTGAGAAACTTCGACCTGGCCGTCACAAGGCACAAAACCCTCGAAGAGCTTCGTCGAAATAGACGAAGCTCAGCGGCACGGGATCTCCGATTGCTAGAAACACTGAACGACGCTGATACTGCTCATCAACTATTGGCGTGTCTGAGCAAATCAAAATCGCAATTACGACAAGACCTTTTTGTGCTGTCTAATTCCGGCTTTAAAAGAAAGGGGTATTTTGTAGAGTTTGGGGCAACGAACGGGCTCGATTTATCAAATACTTATCTTATGGAGAAAGAGTTCGGCTGGGACGGAATAGTGGCAGAGCCCGCGAGGGTCTGGCATTCCGATCTGAGAAAGAACCGAGCTTGCAATATTGAAACCGACTGCGTATGGAAGGAATCAAATTCCGCGTTAAATTTCAACCAAGTTACGGTACACGAATTTTCAACCATAAGCACTTTCTCGGATAGTGACTCGCACGGCGAGGCTCGCAAGGAAGGTATTACCTATCAAGTTAATAGTATTTCACTAACGGACCTTTTGTTGAGATACAACGCCCCCGAAGTTATCGACTACCTTTCAATAGACACAGAAGGAAGCGAGTACGAGATCTTGAGCAACTTTGATTTCTCAAAATACTCTATCTCGGCTATTACTTGCGAACACAACTACACCCCGATGCGCCAGAAAATCTACTCGCTTTTGACAAAACAGGGGTACAAAAGAGTCTATGAAGAGATTTCTTTTTGGGATGACTGGTATATAAAAAATTAGGTTTCCGGCCAGATTTTATATCAAAGCCGGGGGAATATCAGGACGCATCCACGAACAGAACGCTCACTTCCCCGACGAGTCGCTCGCCAGACATCAATCGGCCATGCGCGAGCGTTTTGCGTCCGTTCTCCTCGGCACGATCCAGAAGCACGTGCAGCCACTCGCCTTGCTCGGCGGAGCTCCGATAATCGATGGTCATACGCGCAGTCAGCCGCCTGCGTCCACCCGTGCGGGCAGAGAGCATGTAGCCCATGGCAACATCCAGCAGGGTAGCCGTAACACCACCGTGCAGACGACCACGGGCATTCAGATGATTCGGCCCCACCAGTAATCCAATCTCGAGTTGTTCCCCTTCGCCACGGCTCATGAATCCACCCAGCGCATCGAGCACGGGGCTGCTGCGCAGGATCGGGCCGAAGCCTGGCGGAACGGCTGCACTGGTATTCCTCATGAAAGACAGACCGAGACGGGCTTCATCACAGCTTGCTCAAACATTGCAGATCGATGGTTCTCAAAATGGCACCGCGGCGAATGGCTTGCCGCGTTATTGCGGTTGGTCGCGCTGCAGGAAACCCTCCTTCCTGAGCAGAGCGAGAATGGCGGCGCGTTGCGCCTGCGGCGCCTGATACGCAGGGTGCGCGCGCAGAATCGCCGCCGCATCGGTGAGGCGTGTAAAGGCAGCGAACTGGCGCTCGGCTTCCTCCATCTCTGTTTTGTGAAGAGCCACCACCGCGCCTCGATCGACCCCGTTCAATTGGGCCAGGTGTCGGACTGCCGGCAGCTGCCTTTCGCAACGGCAGGCAGCCTTGGGGTTGGCGAGCCCGCAGGACTGGCTCATGAACGCATCCAATCGGGAACGCGCGCGCGACAGTCGTTGACGGTAGGCTTCGGGAGAGACGCCCACCACCGCCGCAGCCTCGCGCGAGTCGAGACCGAATACGGTGTCGATCACGTAGGCAAGGCGCTGCTCCCGGTCAAGCGCCATCAGCATCGACTGCGTGCAGCCGAGCGCTATCTGGCGCGCCTCGAGCTTGTCCTGCGGGCTCAGGGGGCCCGGCTCGCCTCTGTCGCGAGCGAGCTGCGCTGCGAACTCCAGTCCCTGCTCCAGACGGTCGGCAATCCCATCCAGAGATACCTCTGGCGACTCGGCCTTGCGCGTCCGGGCGGTCATAAGGTGGTTATACGCCACACGCCAGACCCAGGTTGAAAAGGCTGATTCAAACCTGAACCCGG
>JBDLRA010000037.1:0-4710 GCA_039800285.1 Pseudomonadota bacterium | reverse complement strand
CGCGTGCCCTGCTCGGTGACGCGATCCCCGATCTGGATCGGCAGATAAGAAAAGACGGTTCCCGGCTCGATCCGCTGTAGTCCCTCGATCCGAATATCGCGAATCGCGACACCCGCTGTCGGTGCAGCTGCTGTTGGTGCCGCAGGAGACTGGGCTAAAACGGGCGCTGTAAAAAGCAGTGAGACGGAGGCCGCGATGAGGGCCGAAGCACGCAGGGCGACAAAGCCAGCCCCATGCGGTTGAAACGATCGATTTGTCTTTTGAACCACCGGAATCCCTACCAGCCCGCAAGCCGAGCAAAATCATTCAATAACGCCACCACCGTCAGGCCCATGATGAGCACCAACCCCATTTTCCTGCCGGCCTCTTGGACCTCAGGAGGAAGCGGCCTGCCGCGGACAAACTCCCACAGATAATACAAGAGGTGCCCCCCATCCAACATTGGGATCGGCAACAGGTTCAATACAGCGATGCTGATGCTAATTAACGCTAAAAACCCGATGAATGCGGTCAGTCCACTCTGCGCAGACTGCCCGGCCGCGTCCGCAATCGTGACCGGACCACTGATCTGGCGCCAGGAGATTTCCCCCATGACCATCCGCCCCATCGCCGACAAGGTCAACAGGCTCATCTCCCATGACCGCGTCACGCCCTTGATCAAGGCATCCGTTGGCGCCTCCGCGACATGCACCGTGTCGACATCTGCAGCCACGACCGCTCCGATCCTTGGGACCCCATCGGCGCCAATGACTGGGCGAATCGTCACCTTCTCGGTGCTCCCGTCTGCAGCGACCGTCAGCACCAAAGGCGCACCCGCAGAGGTCTTCACGGTCTGAATGAGAGCCTCTGGGAAGGCGATCGGCTGATCCTGAATGGCGATGATGCGATCGCCCGCAATAAGCCCGGCTTTCGCTGCGGCGCTATCGGGTTGAACCTGCATGAGTCGAACGCCGCGACTATTTGGCGCAAGCCCCATCTCGCTCAGGATCTTGTTGGCATCTCCCGAGCTCTTGCCTTCTTTGGGCTGGGTCGGCGTTAAGGTGACACGAAACTGGGTGCCATCGGGTCGCTGGGCCAGCACTTGAAACGTCGAGCGCCCCTCGCCGACGTAGGCCTGCGCCACGCGCCAGCGCAGGTCATTAAAACTTTTGATGGACTGGTCATCGACTGCAAGCAGGCGATCCCCTTGGGATAGGCCGGCAACAGAGGCCGCTGAGGCGGCGGGCGGCTGCCCAATGACCGCCTCGGGCTCATGTCGCCCGATCGAAAACAATAGCGCGTAGGCAAGCGCTGCAAACACAAGATTCGCAAGAGGACCTGCCGACACCACAAAACTACGGGCTAGAAGCGACTTCGATTCAAAGGAGGCATCGTCCATTCGCACATAGCCCCCCAGCGGAACGGCAGCCACCACCCATTCCGTTTCGGATGACTTAGGACGCCATTGCAAAAGCGAGCGGCCAAAACCAACGGAAAATCGCAGCACACGGATCCCGCACGCCCTCGCAGCGAGGTAGTGACCCATCTCGTGAATCACCACCAAAATTCCGATCGCCAAGAGGAAATACAAGAGGGTCATCATCGACTCGAGCGCTCGCAGAATTCAGTCGCAACACGCCTTGCCTCGATATCTAAAGCGAATAAGGCCTCGAGCGACTCTGGCTGTGCACAGCGGTTCGACAAGATATCGAGTGTCTGATCCACAGCCTGGAAAATCCCGCCAAAGGCAAGCCGCTCGGTGAGAAAGTAATCGACGGCGACTTCGTTTGCTGCATTCAGAATCGCCGATGCCGCACCCCCCACGCGAAGCGTCTCTCTGGCCAGACGAAGCGATGGGAAACGATCCTCGTCCGGAGGCTCGAACTCAAGCGTTCTGGCCGTGCGCCAGTCCAGCATCGCAACCGAGGACGACATCCGCTCAGGCCAACGCATGGCGCAGGCAATCGGTGTTCGCATATCCGGTGACCCCATCTGGGCAATCGTTGAGCCATCCGAGAACTCCACCATCGAGTGAACGACACTTTGTGGATGGACAACGATATCAATCAGCGTCTCAGGCATATCAAACAGCCAATGCGCCTCGATAAGCTCCAGTCCTTTATTCATCATGGTCGCCGAGTCCACAGAGATCTTTCTTCCCATACTCCAATTGGGATGCGCAATCGCCTGACTCACGGTGGCATTCTGGATGGCCTGTTTGTCCCATCGGCGAAATGGGCCACCGGACGCCGTCAACAACAAGCGTGTTACGCCCTCGGGTCGATGAAAGCATCGATAGTCAGACCCAAGGCACTGGAAAATCGCGTTGTGCTCACTATCAATGGGGAGAATGACGGCACGCCCCTTTTTTGCTGCCGTGACAAACAGCGGCCCCGCCATGACCAACGCCTCTTTATTAGCAAGCAGGATCTTTTTGCCTGCAGCAGCGGCAGCGATTGCGGACGGAAGGCCTGCACCGCCAACAATTCCAGCCACCACCATCGAAATACTGGGGTCGGTCGCCGCCTCAACCAGCGCCGACGGGCCCGATAAGACCTCGATACCTTTGGCCCAAGGGGCTTGCGCGAGTCGTTCACGAAGCTGTGCCGCAGCCTCCGACTCGGTCATCACAATCTGCCTTGGCCTAAACCGCTGCGCGAGCGGAATCATCTTGTCGACCTGACGATGCGCGGTGAGTACCGCTGCCTCGAATTGCTCAGGATGCTGCGCAATCAGATCAAGCGTGCTCTCACCAATCGATCCGGTGGCCCCAAGGACCGCAACGCGTTCAACCATGTTCTTTTAGCTCTCCCTAACGCGACAGGGTCCCAAGCTGAATCAATGAGACCAGCCCCATGGTAACGGGAACCACCGCCAAAAGTGCATCGAGACGATCAAGCACCCCGCCATGGCCAGGCAGCAGACGCCCCGAGTCCTTCACGCCCGCAGTTCGCTTGAGCAACGACTCATAAAGATCCCCCATCACGCTCACCAAGGTCAGCAGCACGACGATCAGTCCCAGCATTGGAAGTCCCATCTCAAGACGCATCCAAAAGAAAAAGGTTCCAACAGGATTCTCTGAGGACACAGAACCATTGGTTGCGAGCACCACCGTCAACACGAGATTGGCGACCACAGCACCGATCACCCCTTCCCAGGTCTTACCGGGGCTTATCTCAGGCGCGAGTTTGCGACGGCCAAAGGCTTTCCCAGCAAAATAAGCGGCGGTGTCGGCAACCCAGATGATGAGTAGCACCGAGAGCAGAAACCCCTTCCCAAGGCCATCTGCCTGGATGAGTGCAATCCAGGTAGTCAACGCCAGAATCAGCGCTGCAAGCCGAGCAACGATGGCTGACCCAAACACCGGTCGACGTTGATGGAGTGCATAGGGGACCAGCAGAAGCCAGAAAAATGCCGTCAGACCATAAAGGGGTAAAACCGCCGCGCCGCTTCCGATCGCCGCCGCCTGAATTGCAGGAAGCCAGAGTAGCCCTGCTGCCCCCGCTAAAAAAAGAATAAGTCCAAGCAGCAGAGCGCCCGCCCGCGAAACGCCGAGCAGCCCAAGCCACTCGGCACAGGCGAAGCACACCAAAAGGAGTAGTAGCAGATCAAAAACGTTCGGTGGGGCAAGCCAGGCTGCACCCACAAGCCCGACTAACGCAATCAGCGCCGTCAGGACACGGGTGTAGAGCATTCGAGCAGTTGGGCCGAGGTACGACCGAATCGTCTCTCCCGCTGGCGGTAAGACGCGATGGCCAATTCAAGCTGGGCATCATCAAAGTCAGGCCAGAAACAATCGGTGAAGTAGAACTCTGCATAGGCCAGCTGCCAGAGCAGGAAGTTACTGATGCGCTGCTCGCCACCCGTTCGCACATAGAGATCGGGCTCTGGCGCAAACGCCATCGACAGATAGGGCGAGAGCATCTCTTCGGAGATCGGTCTGCCGGAGGTTGCGAGCTCCGGATGGGCATCCAACATGGCACGCGTGGCCTGAAGAATGTCCCAACGGCCCCCGTAATTGGCAGCGACGGTCAGGTGAAACGTATCGTTATCCTGCGTGCTCGCCTCGGCGCGACTGATCATGTCGCGGAGATTCTTATTAAAGGCGCTGAGATCACCGACCACGCGAAGCCGAACCCCGTTTGCCTTCAGGTCGCGTACCTCTCGCTCCAATGCCTTGATGAAAAGGCCCATCAGGAACGAGACCTCCTCTTCCGGACGGCGCCAGTTCTCCGAGCTAAAAGCAAAAACGGTCAGGTACTTCACGCCGCGACGCATGCAGGACTCCACCACACCGCGCAGTGCAGCCACACCACGCTCATGGCCCACCATGCGGGGCAGATGGCGTTTTGACGCCCAACGACCATTGCCATCCATGATCACCGCAATATGCTGCGGCACATCCGAAACCTGAGGAATCACCAGGGTTGAGCTTGCAATGGGGTTGGCGTTATTCAAGGGGCAGCATCCGGTCGATGGTTGGTCGGCGCCCTAGACCGTCATGATCTCGGACTCTTTTTGCGTCACGAGTTTATCAATATCGGCTATATATTTGTCGGTTAGTTTTTGGGCGTCATCCTGCCCGCGACGCTCATCGTCTTCCGAGATGAGCTTGTCCTTGACCAGCTTCTTTAACGACTCGTTCGCATCGCGTCGGATATTGCGCACGGCAATCTTGGCCTCTTCCCCTTCGTGACGGACCACCTTGGTCAGTTCGCGACGACGCTCTTC
>JBDLRA010000036.1:0-8779 GCA_039800285.1 Pseudomonadota bacterium | reverse complement strand
CACTGGGCAAGGATCCGGTTCAAGGATTTCTGACCTTCTTCATTGCACCGTTGACGAGCCTATTCGGTCTAACTGAATTGCTTCTGAAGGCGACGCCTTTGGCGATCTGCGCGATTGGGCTTGCGATTGGGTTTCGCGCAAACATCTGGAATATTGGTGCGGAAGGGCAGTTTATTCTTGGTGCCATTGCGGCAACCGGCGTCGCGCTATTTGTTCCGGCAATTCCTGGCGTAAGTCTTTTCTTGATGTTGGTTGCGGGAGCGCTGGGCGGAATCGCCTGGGCAGCGATTCCCGCGTGGCTTCGCACGCGATTTAATACCAGTGAGATCCTGGTCTCGCTCATGCTGGTTTACGTTGCCGAGCTTTTAGTGTCTTGGCTTGTCTTTGGTCCATGGAAGGATCCTATGGGGTTTAATTTTCCGCAGACGAAGATGTTTGAAGCCGCCGCTCTGCTGCCCACCTTCTGGGAGGGCTATCGGTTGAACCTCAGCCTAGGCTTTGCTGTCGTGTTACTGACCGCGGGTCATGTGATGCTGGCGCGGACCCATCTTGGCTTTCAGATGCGTGTGGCGGGTGAATCGCCAAGCGCCGCGCGTTACGCCGGCATCTCGGCTAAGGCTATGGTCTGGATCGGTCTCGGGGTTGGCGGTGCCTGTGCTGGAATTGCAGGTATGTCAGAGGTCGCGGGTCCCATGGGTCAGCTGACTGATAAGGTCGGCAGTGGATACGGATTTGCCGCGATCATTGTGGCCTTCGTGGGCAGACTCAACCCGCTCGGGATTGGGATGGCCGCCCTTCTCATGGCGCTTTTTTACATTGGTGGTGAGCAGGCCCAGCAGTACCTGGGGCTGCCCGGCTCCATTTCGAAGACATTCCAGGGGTTGCTTCTGTTTTATCTGCTTGCCGCGGATGTCCTGATCCACTACCGATTGCGATGGATGAGAAACGTCTCTCCGTCCATGGAGACCTCGAGATGACCGTCGAACTGATGACGGCGATTTTGTTTGCCACGATCGTAGCCGGCACGCCGCTTGTCCTTGTCGCGCTCGGAGAACTAATCTGCGAGAAATCAGGGATGCTCAATCTTGGTGCAGAGGGGCTGATGTCCATTGGGGCCGTCTTCGCTTTTATGGTGGCGTTTACGTCAGGGTCAACTTGGCTCGGCGTCGGGGCGGGGATTGCGGCCGGCATGCTGCTGTCGCTAATTTTTGGTTTTCTCACTATTCAGTTAATGGCCAATCAGGTTGCGACAGGTCTTGCAGTCGCTATCTTTGGGGTTGGTCTTGCCGCCTTTCTTGGGAAGTCTTTCGAATCCCGCGTGATTGAGCCGATCGCACCGATGGTGATCCCCGTACTGTCAGAGATCCCAGTGCTGGGAAAGGTTCTTTTTCAGCAGCAGTCGCTCGTCTATCTGACCTGGATTCTCTTTGGGCTGGTGGTCTTCTTTCTGACCCGCACCCGTGCAGGGCTGATTCTTCGTGCGGTGGGGGAGTCTCCGAAGGCGGCGCATGCGACCGGCATTCCTGTGAACCGGGTTCGCATGCTGGCGGTTGTCTTTGGCGGCGGTATGGCGGGGCTGGGGGGTGGGTTTCTGTCTCTGTTCTACACCCCCATGTGGACGGAAGGCATGATTGCTGGAAAGGGCTGGATCGCACTGGCCCTCGTCGTCTTTGCCACATGGCGTCCGTGGAGAGTCCTGATGGGTGCCTACCTGTTTGGTGGTGTGCTGATGACCCAGCTCTTTGTACAATCGTCGGGCCTTCCGATTCAGATTCCAGCGCAGTTGTTGTCGGCATTGCCGTACCTGGCAACGATTGTGGTTCTTGTGATCATCTCGCGGAATGCGAAGATGATTCGTCTTAATTCACCGGCTTCCTTGGGGCAGCCATTTCAAAAGGAGAGTTCATGAATTCACGTCGTCAGTTTGTGGCTGCCAGTGCTGCTGTTGCAGGAACCGCGGCCTTGGGAACGTCACGTCTTGCATTTGCGCAGAACCCGATGAAGGTTGGCTTCGTCTATGTCAGTCCGATCGGTGAAGCGGGCTGGACGCATCAACACGACCTCGGTCGTCGAGAGATGGAAAAGGCGTTGGCTGGAAAAGTGAAGACCAGCTATGTCGAGAAGGTTGCTGAAGGGGCTGACGCTGAGCGTGTGATTCGTGAGATGGCTGCAAGCGGTCATCAGCTTGTCTTTGCGACAAGCTTTGGTTTTATGAACTACGCAGAGCGGGTCGCCAAGCAGTTTCCAAAGGTGACGTTCATGCATGCGACCGGCTATAAGACAGCGCCCAATATGGGCACTTATAACGCGCGTTTCTATGAGGCGCGCTATCTGACGGGGGTGATTGCTGGACGGATGACAAAGTCGAATATCTTGGGCTACGTTGCAGCGTTTCCCATTCCCGAGGTGCTGCAGGGCATTAATGCCTTTACCCGCGGTGCTCGAAGCGTAAACCCCAAGGCTGAAGTCCGTGTGATCTGGGTGAACAGCTGGTACGACCCTGGCAAGGAGCGAGAGGCCGCAAACACGCTGGTCGCACAGAAGGCAGACATGCTGACCCATCACACGGATTCAACCGCTGTGGTACAGGCCGCTGAAGAGAAAGGTGTCTTTGCTTTCGGCTATCACTCCGATATGTCTAAGTTTGGGAAGCGCGCCCATTTGACGGCAGCAACCCATCACTGGGGAGCCTATTACACCCAGGTTGTTCAAGACGTGCTTGGCGGGCGTTGGAAGTCGGGATCCGTTTGGGGTGGCACCAAAGAGGGATTTATCAAGCTTGCGCCGATGAGCGCTGCTGTTCCAAAAGACACGCAGACGCAGGTTTCGAAGATTGAGGCGGATATTCGCGCTGGTAAGTTCCATCCCTTCTCGGGATCCGTATTGGATCAAGATGGCAAGGAGCGTCTCGGCGCTGGAAAGACGATGAGCGATCAGGATCTTGGCGCGATGAACTACTACGTGCAGGGTGTGAGCTCACGTCTGCCGAAGTCCTAAGGCTGTATTGCCAGACAGAGAAGGTCAGTTGACGATGGTTGATCTCAAAGAAGTGCAGCAGGCCCGGGATGAGGCGGACTGTGTATTGTCTGCTGAGGCGATTGAGCAGGCGGTTTCCCGAGTCGCTGCAGAGGTCACCGAACGACTGGGCCACAAGAACCCGCTGATCTATTGCGTCATGAACGGCGGTCTCATGTTTTGTGGCCAGTTGTTACGGCATCTCGACTTTCCGCTGGAGTCCGCTTATCTGCATGCGACACGATATGGCCACTCCTTGACCGGAACCTTTCTTGACTGGCGTGTCCGACCGACGCAGGATCTTCGTGGCCGCTCTGTCTTAGTGGTGGACGATATTCTGGATGAGGGCCACACGCTAGAGGCGATTGTGGCCCACCTTCGTGACGAGGGTGCCGCTGAGGTCCTCACGGCGGTGCTTGTCGATAAACGACATAACCGCAAGGTTCGCCCTGGCATTCGTGCTGACTTCACCGGCGCGGAGATTGAGGATCGCTATCTCTTTGGTTGCGGTATGGACTACAAGGGCTACTGGCGTAACCTGCCTGCGATCTATGCGTTGAAGGGCTCTTAGGGCTTTACAACCCAGTCAAACTGTCGGGTGATGTATTTGGGGGAAACGCCAAATGGCTCGCAGATCTTCGCCACTTCCGTGGGATCTGTCACAAGGTTATTGCCGATGATCAGATCATTCCTGTGAACGCCGGAGGCGATCAGAAGACTGTCGATCTCGCATGTGGCCGCACCAGCGATATCGTGCGGGATCGAATCGCCCACAGCAAGAATGCGATCCGGTGAAAAGTCAAAGTGGGCGAGCGCACTCTCGTAAATGCTTTTCTGTGGTTTGCCATGAATTCGGACACGCCCTCCGATGGACTCATAGAAGCGCGCAATCTGGCCAGGAGCCTCGACCACTCGTCCATCCGGACAGACCCGATAAAAATCGGGGTTGCCACAGACCATGGGCAGATCGCGTTTAATGGCCTCATGGAGGACTGGCTTCCAAGTTTCCAGAGCGTATTCGGGTGGCTCGGAGCTTAGGAGAAATAACCAGTCAGCCGCGTCGATGTGATTAACGACCTCGAACCCAGGACCTTCAGCGAGGCGTCGATCAGTTGGTCTGGAAAGTGGGAAGCAGCGACGACCAAGCGATTTGTAAAACGGGTCTGGACTTTTATAGATCGCTTGGCGCGCATCGTCCCCAGCGGAGATCACGCGCTCAAATAGCGAATGGTCAATGCCCATCTCTTGGACGATGATGGCATTGTCTTCTCCCGATTTCGCAGTGTTGGTCACGAAGATGACCCGTTTTCTAAGCGTCGCTAGAACTTTGAGCGTTGGAATCGCAAACGGGTAAGGGGTGACCCCATCGTGTAGAACACCCCACTGGTCGACAATAAAGGCGTCGTAATCGTCAGCGATCTCGGCAACCGAGGTGACTGCAAGGGGCTGGCGCATTGGTTCTTAGGTGATCCGCTCGCGAACCCAGGCGGAGACCGCCTCACTGATCAAGACAATCACACCGATTGCGACAAGCACCATCAGGACCTGTTGCCATTGGAAGGAATTGATCGATGCATAGAGATAGAGACCAATACCACCGGCACCGACAAAGCCCAACACGCTGGACTCGCGAATGTTGATATCCCAGCGGTAGATTGTCGTTCCGATTAAGACCGGCATGATCTGCGGAATAATGGCGACCCACCAGACCTGCAGGGTCGATGCTCCCGTGGAACGGGCAGCCTCGATCTGACCCTCGTCGACCTCCTCGATGGCCTCAGCGATGAGCTTTGCAATAAAGCCAATTGAACGGGCTGCGACTGCGAATATTCCAGCGACTGCCCCAGGACCAAAGATCGCCACGAAGAGTAATCCCCAGACCACCGTATTAATTGAGCGAGAGCCCACGAGAATGCCACGACCGATCGCCCAGGTTAGCGTATTGGCGGATGTGTTTCGTGCCGCAAGAAAGGCCACCGGAAGCGCAATCGATACGGCAATCATCGTCCCAAGTGTTGCGATATGAATCGTCTCGATCAGTGGGGCGATGATGGTTGGGGCATAAGACCAACGTGGTGGCCACATCCTTTCGGCGATATCCATCGCCTGAATGTGGGCATCCATCAAGAACATCCACTCGATGTCTAGTTCCGAAATAGACCAGACAGCAGCCATCGCACAACCAACAAGCCAGAGCCACTGCGTTAGCTTTTCTTTCGGGGTCTGTCGCTCCCAGACCATGGGGACCTGTAAAGGGGGTCGAGAAGAGATGGGGTTCATCGGATCTTTCTCCGTGCCCAGTCACTAAACCACTCACCGAATGCGACGAGTGCTGCAATCGTCAGCAGAATCGCTGCGGCGAAGTCGAAGTCGTATCTGGAGAATGAGGCAGACAGCGTTGTTCCAATACCGCCGGCTCCGACAATACCAACCACGGTGGAGTGCCGAAGATTTGAGTCGAGTCGGTAGATGAAGACACCAAGGGTCTTCACAATGACCTGCGGTGCAACGGCATGGGCAACGACCTGAAAGAAACTCCCCCCAGTTGCGCGAATGGCCTCTAGCGGACCAGGACGAATGTTTTCAATGTCCTCGGCAAGCATCTTCCCTAGGAAGATTGCCGAGCCAAAGGTCAGCGTGAGTAACCCTGCGATCGGACCGAAGCCAAATAACTTTACAAAGAAAATCGCAATGAGGACCTCGTGGAAGGTTCGTCCAACCACAATCACACCCCGTGCGATGGTGTAAATGAGTCTGGGCGCTAGGTTACGTGCCGCACATAATCCGAGAGGAATGGCCAGCAGCATTCCCAGTAGGCTCGAGGCAATCGCCATCTGGATGCTCTCGATCATGCCCCGGATAAGAATGTCCCATTTGTCGCCCACATCCGGGGGCACCATGCGCGCAAAGATATCGAGGGCACGCGGGAAGCCGCGAAGAATGCGGTTCCAGTCGACCTCGAGCGATCCAATCGCGAAAACGAGATAGGCCGCAACAACAAGCCAGAACACTAGACGCCGCTGTGGACTGCCAAAAATGCTCTGTGCCCGCCATTGGCTGGGGTATTGCATCGTCGTCTGATTCATGCAGCGACGCTGTCCTTCTCCTCAGCGTCTGAGGCATCCGCAGACGTCAGTGTCCAGTCTTCCTCGCCGTAGATCATGGTGAGGGCTGCATCATCCAATTGCGTTGGCGTGCCGTCGAAGACCAAGGCCCCCGCCTTAAACGCAATGATGCGATCTGAAAACGATTTTGCGAGCGCCACATCGTGAATATTAACCAGCGCTGGCGTGTTTCGTTCGGCAGCAAGCTCGCGAATGAGACGCATGATCTGGCGCGATGTCTTGGGGTCAAGACTGGCCGTGGGCTCATCAACCAGGAGCAACTCGGGACGCTGCATCAGCGCACGCGCAATACCGACGCGCTGCCGCTGGCCACCGGATAGCGCATCTGCGCGCTGATTGTGATATCCCGCAAGCCCGACACGATCGAGTAACTGAAACGCGGCCTGAATATCTTCAGACGGGAATCGGTAGCGCAGGGATGCCCAAAGGCCGACGTATCCGAGTCGGCCGCAGAGAACATTCTGCATCACCGAAAGTCGTTCGACGAGGTTAAACTCTTGGAAGATCATGCCAATGCGCCGGCGCACCTTGCGCAAGGCGGCACCATCGAGCGTCGTGAGTTCCAAGTCGCCTAACTTGATGCTGCCCTTTGACGGCTCAACGAGTCGGTTGATACATCGGATAAACGTGCTCTTACCGGCGCCAGAGGAGCCGATGACTGCAATCACCTGGGGCTTATCAATGACAAGATCAACCCCCGACAGGGCTCGTTGCCCGGTCGGGTAGGTTTTTTCAAGCCCCCTTACTTCAAGAATGGCCATACATTACTTTTCGTTAAGCTTTGAGAGGGCATCTGTCGTGTACTTCACGCCGGTTGACTCTTGGATGCGGCGCACGGTTGCCCAGTCGTCTTTGTAGTTGATGGGCACGAAACCTTTGGAGTCCTTAAATTCCTTGGCGAGTTTGGAGTTCTTAAAGTCAAAAGTGACAAACGCCTCAACGATTTTCTTTTTGAGCTCAGGGGTGAGGTCGTGAGCGACACCAAATGCGGTTCGGGGGAAGGGCTTTGACTCATAGACGACGCGGATATCGTCCGCCTTAAAGACGCCGCGGCTTCGCATGCGATCAACAACGTTGTTTGCAACAGGTGCAGCGTCGTAGTCTTTGTTGACCACTCCCATAATGGAGTTGTCATGTTTGCCAGAGTAGACGACCTCATAGTCGGTACCAGGTTTGATACCGAGGTCAGCGAAAAGCACGCGTGGTGCAGTATCGCCCGAGTTCGAGGACGGCGAGACGTGGGCGACGCGCTTGCCCTTCAGGTCTTTCAGGCTCTTGATCGTGCTATCGCGATGGGTGATGAGCTGCAGTGTGTAACCGGTCGTTCCGTCATCCTTTTGCATCGCGACCAGGGGAACGAACCCGCCCAGATTGACAGCGTACGGCGTTGGTCCTGTTGCAACCCCGGTGATGTGCAGACGGCCGGAGCGAATCGCCTCGACCTGAGCAGCATAAGATTCAGCGGCGTACCAACGAATCCGTTTGCCAGTCACCTTTGCCAGGTGTGCCGTGAAGTCCGAGAAGCTGTTCTCATAGACCGCGGGGTCTTCGACGGGGGTGTAAGAGAAGACCAGCGTTGCCGGGTCTTTCTGGAGTTTTTTGTCCGTGGGGGTGTCTGCAACGAGATCTTTATCAGCATCGCAGTATCGCGCGTCTAGGTTTCCGCGATGGGGACATTTCTGCTGTGCAAAGGCGGCCTGTGAGGTCATCAGGAGTGCAGCAGCGATCGCAATCCAGATTTGTGATGCACCTGAGCGCATTGCATGTGATGTAAGCGACATAGTTATCTCCTTCATTAATTTTTTGTGACAAATTTATGACAACGAGTGTAGTCGATGATCACGCTGATTTGCTGTCGTTTATCAGCGACGCAAGGGGTCAGGGAAACCCTAGGGGTCAGGGAAACCCTAGGTTGTCTTATGCGGATCGAACCAGACGTGGTGACTAACCCAGCCCTGATCCGCCATCAATCGATGTAATGAAAAACCGGGAAGTTCATCATTCGGATCGCGTTTGAATCCAGTTGCATGATCGATCCCATAGGGGTGGGCAGTGCTTGGCGCCGCAACAACAGGGATATGCCCGATCGTTGCGGAAACCGCGCGATGCAGATGCCCGCAGATCACTAGCCGAATATTCTGTCGCGGCTTGATCCGCATTTGGAGTGCAGGTACGTTGGTGAGGCCAATGCCATCAAAGCGTTCGTTCCCACTTTTGAATGGCGGGTGATGCACTGCAAGAACAATCTGTTCATTCGCATATTCGTCAAGCATTTGTTCGAGCCAGGCAAGTCGCGCATCGCATAAAACCCCCTCGTCTTGTCCGTGTTTGACGCTGTCCAAGGCGATGAGGCGATGCCCCGGGGTCAAGGATGCTGAGAACTGAACCCAGTTTTGCTCTGTCTCGTTAGCGCGTCTGGGTGGTGGGTGCGTCGCGGCTTTAAACCGTTCGCGGTGATCGTGATTCCCGATGAGTAAATAGACAGGCATTCGCTCGCGAAGCGGTTGGATGAGTTGCTCAAGCGTTTCATACTCGATGATGTCGCCGCGATCGACCAGATCCCCAGTGAAGATAGCGGCTTGGGGAGTAATTCGTAGCGCGAGCAATCGACGGATTGCCAACTGAAGCCGTGTATTGGC
>JBDLRA010000035.1:0-39539 GCA_039800285.1 Pseudomonadota bacterium | reverse complement strand
TGTCTTAAGAACCCCGCAACGATTGGTAAGCACTATGAGTGCGTTGGCCCCGAGGTGCTCACGCTTTATGAACTGGTGCATTGGGCCGGTGTCTACGCTGGCTGCCCACGCCCGATCATTCCGCTTCCGGACAGCGCGGCATGGGTCCAGGCCTTGGTCATGGAAAACCTGCCAGGTCAGCCCTTGATGTCGCGTGACAATCTCGCGTCTGCGAGCGTGCCCAACGTTGGCAGCGCGCCGATGTCACCCGATCTCGGGATTCCGCATCCGCTGTCGCTTCACGCCTCTGCGCCAACCTATTTAGGCAACGCCTCGCCCCGCGCACGCCTTTCTGAGCGACGTGCCAAAACCTGATCTCTCTGCGGCACAGATTGCGGCGCTTGCAGCACTCACGCCTGCTGCGGATCCGATTCGAAGTCGACTTCGCAGCGACATTGAGATCTACTGTGTCGGCGGTGCTGTTCGGGACACGCTGCTGGGGCAGCCCTGCTCTGACCGCGACTATGTGGTGGTAGGTGCCCGCCCGCAGGAGATGATTGACGCGGGGTTTACGCCAGTGGGCAGTGACTTCCCTGTATTCCTGCATCCGATTGACCACAACGAATACGCCCTCGCTCGTACCGAGCGAAAACAGGGGTCTGGTTATAAAGGGTTCGTTTTTTCCGCGGATGTCAGTGTCACGCTGACAGAAGATCTCTATCGCCGTGATCTGACGATCAATGCCATGGCCACAGACGCGCTGGGCCAATTGATAGACCCTTGTCACGGATTTTCGGATCTCCAGTCGAAAACGCTTCGTCATATCGGCCCTGCGTTTTCCGAAGATCCTGTTCGCCTGCTTCGGCTTGCCCGCTTTGCTGCGCGATGGCCAGCATTTGCTATCGCCCCTGAAACAACAGCCCTTTGTCGCGCCATCGTCGACGCCGGTGAGACCAAGGCATTGGTACCCGAACGCGTCTGGCAAGAAATCAGTAAGGGGCTGATGGAGAGTCAGCCATCGCAATGCCTGAGGCTTTTAGATGCTGTCGGTGCCTGGCCTGATCTCACACAGAACGCGCCAGCGGTGCAGGCGATGACGATGACCCTGTTAGATCAGATGGCAACATCGACTGCAGATCTGGCGCAGCGTTATGCGATCTTGATCGATAACAACGGAACGCCCCTTGGGCCACCAGACTTGTTTAAGGCGCCTAGGGCCTGCCAGGAGCTTGCCCAGTTGTTAATTCGGCAGTCTGACGGCGCAGTCTCCGTTCAGTCAATGCTGCGAGACGGACCAACCGATGCAAGCGCGGCCGTGCTGCTGCAATGGTTCACACAGGGCGATGCGCTTCGAAAAGCCGATCGCTTTTTATCGCTCCTCCAATGTTTCGACATCAAAGGGGTTTTTACCAAGGCAGAATCTGCGCAGCTAGCGTCACTGATCGCACACCTGCAAAGCGAGGCAGCGGCGACCGCCGTCGCACAGGCGGCGAACCAGGCACAGGCCGCGCAGCAGCCAATCGAGCAAGCGGTGTTGAATGCGCGCGTCTTGCAGCTGAAGGCACACGCTTTTTTTCAGCGCCCAGTGCGTTAATCACGAGCGAGGGGCAGGCACGGTTACTAAGCCCAGAGACTCTCTCGACGGTCTCCCGCCGAAAAACCAAGTTCTGTCAATGCGGCCTGGCCTTGCGGCGTTAACCCCTTGGTGAGCAACAGGCATTTGAACACCTCTCCCATCTCGGACTCCATCATCAGCGTCTGAAGGGACTGCATTACTCGGTAACGTTCTCTCTGATCGCTGATGCCATCAATCACCGTTTGTGCACTGTCGATCAGTCCGCAGTCCATCAAGAAACGCGACTGCGAAACAAACCCAGAGACAGAAAACCCGGCGTCGATAGCCGCAGTCGCCGCCTGACTGAAATCCACGTGCGCCGTCAGATCCTGTTGTCCCAGGCGGTCGATCAGGGCGTCCGGATGATCGAATCGCTGATGCCGATAGTGCGCCGATAGAGATCCCTGTGATCGTCCTGGATGATCGAGCTCGGGCTGTGCAAATCCATAGTCAATCAACAACACGGCACCAGAGGTCATGCTCTCGGATAGCGCTGCTATCCATGGGGCAGTCCAAGGGCACCACTCACCGCGGTATCCCGGCGACCACGGCCAACCCCGTGCAGTCGCGGCCTGCTGACGCGCCAATACCACTTTACGTAAGGGCTCTGAGGCAGGCCGATGCTGCCATTGCAACGTTGGACTGGTCGCCGATGCGTCCACGAGCGCGACGCCCCACTCAAGCACCTGATCATCACCCGCCCATTCAAAACACTTCACAGGCATTGCATCCAGGACCTCATTGGCAATCACAAGCCCAGTGAAACCAGGCGTCAGCTGGTCCTGCCAAGAGATCTGGCCAAGCCCTTGCGTGGTCTGCGCCTGCATCTGGCGAAGGCCAGCACTAAGCTCAATCAACGCCATCTCGAATGCCCCTTTGGCCATCAGCGCAGCAGCAAGGTCGCCACGGCCAGCGCCAAATTCACGGACAGGTCGTCGTCCCGTCTCAAGGCCCGTGAGTTGCGGCCAGAGTGGGGCGGCCCAGGTCACGATCGCCTCCGCCAACCAAGGGCCGAGCATCGGGGCGGTCACAAAATCTCCGCGGCTCCCTGTCGAATCCCCCGGCAGAGCAAAGGGTTGTCCGCCCCCCGTGTAATACCCAAGCCCCGGGGTATAGAGCACGGCCTGCATGAAGTCATCAAAACCGATCCAGCCCCCTGCGGCGCGGATCCGATGCGCAACGATTTCCGAAAGTGTCTGCATGAGGACGCAGGGTATCAAAGCTACACTTCGGGTATGTCTGGTTCTGCCTCCGATTCGCAACATCCTGCCCGCGCCTGTCTCGTTACGGGTGCCGCGACCCGCCTGGGTCGCGTCATTGCATTGGCCATGGCGAAGGCCGGTTGGGATATTGCCGTTCACTATCGGTCTTCGGCGTCCGAGGCGCGCGATACCGTTGCCATGATTCAGGCCCTTGGCCGCGATAGCGAGGCCTTTGCCGCTGATCTGAGTGAGGCGTCTGCAATTGACACCCTCTTTGATGCGATTCGATCCCGCTTCCCGCGACTGTCAGCTGTCGTGAACAATGCCTCGCAGTTTTCATTTGATCGTCCAGAGTCCACGAGCGCCGCCAATATTCAGGCGCATATGTCCGCCAATCTGATCGCCCCAACGCTCCTTGCGCAAAAGCTTCATGCCCATCTTGCGCCGTCGCACCGCACCGGGCAGGATCCGCTGGGGGTGGTCATCCACCTGCTGGATCAGAAGCTCGCAAACCCGAACCCAGATTTCTTCGCCTACACCTTGTCAAAATCTGCGTTGCTCGAGGCGACGCGGTTATCCGCGATGGCCTATGCTCCCGTCGTTCGCGTCGTAGGGGTGGCGCCAGGCATCACCCTTGCTTCTGGCGATCAGACACCAGAAGAGTTTCAAAAGACCCACCAGATGACACCGCTAGGCGCCTCAAGCCGGCCCGAAGAAGTCGCCGATGCGGTGGTCTGGGCATCCCAAGCCCGTGCCGTCACCGGAACGATGCTCCTTGTCGACGGGGGGCAGCACCTGATGGCACAGCCGCGGGATGTCATGATGATGATCCGATCATGAACCTATTAGACCCACGCCTTGCCGACTGCCGTCGGATCTTTCTGAACGACTTCTCCATCGAGGCCTCGATTGGATTTCATGACTTCGAGAAAGAAGCCCGCCAACGTATTCTGATCAGCGTTGATCTCTTTGTGCCAATCGCGGAGAGCACCTCGCACCGCGATGAGGTCGATGATGTTCTGGACTATGACTTCATTCGTCAGCGCGTTGCTGGAATCGCCCAGTCACGACACTTTAATCTGCAAGAAACACTCATCGACGAGATTGCAGCACTCTGTCTGACACAGCCTTCTGTTCGTGCCGTTCGCGTGGAGAGTCAAAAGCCGGATGTCTACCCGGACTGCAAAACCGTTGGCATTGAAGTCTTTCGTTGGGCGCCCAAGACATCATGAATGCACACGACAAAATTGCCTTTGAGACAAACAAGCTCTCAAAGCGTCTCCATCGACTGACCGGGCAGGCGATTATCGACTTCAAGATGATTGAAGCGGGTGATCGTGTCATGGTCTGTATGTCCGGTGGAAAAGACAGTTATGGTCTGCTCGACCTGCTGATCAGTCTACGCAAACGGGCCCCTATTGATTTTGAACTTATTGCGGTCAATCTAGATCAAGGTCACCCGGGATTTCCGAAAGAGACGCTGCCAAATTATCTGAGAAGTATCGATGTGCCATTTCACATCGAAGACCAGGACACCTATTCGATCGTGAAGCGCGTGATTCCTGAGGGTAAGACCATGTGTTCGCTGTGCTCACGACTGCGTCGCGGCGTACTCTATCGGGTTGCCTCAGAGCTCGGCGCGACCAAGATTGCCCTCGGACATCATCGTGACGATATCTTGCAGACCATGTTCTTGAATTTCTTCTTCGGCGGAAAACTGAAGGCCATGCCACCCAAGCTTGTCTCTGATGACGGCCGGCACATGGTCATTCGTCCGCTGGCTTACTGCGAAGAGAAAGATCTCGCACGGTGGGCTGAGATTCGCGGATTTCCCATCATTCCATGCGACCTGTGTGGTTCCCAAGAAAACCTGCAGCGACAACAGGTCAAGCAGATGCTCATCGACTGGGAAGCTCGTTTCCCGGGGCGGGTGGAATCGATGTTCCAGGCGCTCAGCAATGTGGCGCCATCACACCTTCTTGATCGGTCGCTTTTTGACTTCCAGTCACTGCAGCCCGATCAGACACCGAACCCGGATGGCGATCGCGCCTTTGACGATCTAACATTCGAACGAGAAGAGACGCACACTCTCGTCTTTCACCCAACAGCCCCTGTCCGTCAGTAGCGAGTCTTATGCGATCGTTTTTTCGTCTGCTCACCATTGTTCGTGTTGTTCTGCGTTTCCGGCTGGATCAGCTGGCGCTCAATGGTGCGGCCAAGACGTTTGACTCGACCTTGTTAAACGGACTGATTGCCGTCTCACGACTGGGTCGTCGCGCTACTGCGCCGCGCGGCGAACGACTTCGAATGGCGCTCGAGCAACTTGGGCCCATCTTCGTTAAGTTTGGTCAGGTGCTCTCAACTCGGCGCGATCTGCTTCCGGAAGATATCGCCAACGAACTTGCCAAGCTTCAGGATCAGGTTCCTCCGTTTGACTCCGCATTGGCGATTGCCACGATTGAGCGATCGCTAGGGAAGTCGATTAACGAGATTTTTTCTGAATTCGATGTCATGCCCACGGCAAGTGCCTCGATCGCCCAGGTGCACATGGGTCGACTCCAAGATGGCCGCGAGGTGGCCGTCAAGGTGCTTCGTCCCGGCATGCTGGAGATCATTGAGCAAGATCTGGGGCTTTTAAAGTTGATCGCCCGCTTTGTCGCGCGATTCTCTACCGATGGCCGACGTCTCAAGCCGGTTGAAAACGTTCAGGAATTTGATGGCTATCTGCACGACGAACTCGACCTCATCCGTGAGGCGTCAAACGCAAGCCAGCTACGTCGAAACTTTGCGGACGCCAAGCTTCTCAAAATTCCGGAAATGATCTGGGACTACTGCCGTCATGACGTTCTGGTCATGGAGCGAATTTATGGCATTCCGATTAATCGATTTGAACGGCTTACTGCCGAGGGCATCTCCTTAAAGCAGCTCGCCACAGAAGGGGTCGAGATCTTTTTTACCCAGGTCTTTCGGGATGGTTTCTTCCATGCGGACATGCACCCGGGAAATATCTTGGTGGCCGACCGAGGTCCCCACTTTGGGCACTACATCGCACTGGACTTCGGTATCGTCGGAACCCTCTCTGACTTCGACAAGAACTACCTGGCGCATAACTTCTTAGCCTTCTTCCGTCGAGACTATCGACGCGTTGCGGAGCTGCATGTGGAATCTGGCTGGGTGCCTGCGGATACCCGTGTCGACGCCTTGGAATCCGCGATTCGGGGTGTCTGCGAACCCTACTTTGATCGTCCCCTGAAAGAGATCTCTTTAGGTCAGGTTCTGGTTCGGCTGTTTCAGGCGTCCCGCCGCTTTAACGTAGAGATTCAGCCCCAGCTCACGCTGCTCCAAAAAACCCTGCTCAACGTAGAAGGTCTTGGCCGTCAGCTCGACCCCGATCTCGACCTCTGGAAAACCGCCAAGCCCTTTCTTGAGCGCTGGATGCGGGATCAGATCGGTCTGGCAGCCCTTCGCCGAGGCCTTCGGAAAGAATCGGAGCAGTGGGCTCAGACGCTCCCACAGCTCCCAAGACTGGTGCATCAGGCCTTGCTGCATGCCAGTAAAGATCCGGGGCAACAGCTCGCCCAGAGAATCACGGCGATCGAACAGGCCCAGCAACAGACACGCCGGCTACAGTGGCTCATCTTGGCCGCTCTGGTGGTGCTAACCCTTCTCTTTGGACTGATCCTAGCGCAGCCCTGGCTCCTATAATCGGGGCTGTTTTTTCCCGCCAACCTTTATAGGGTTCTCTCGAGATGCTGCTCTGGCTTGTCCTCGCCTATCTGGCTGTGTCGATCGCAATCGGTCTCTATGGTGCTACCAAGGTTCACAACGCGAGGGACTACATCACGGCCGGTCGAAACCTGCCCATGGTGATGGTGCTGGCCATGGTCTTTGCGACCTGGTTTGGCGCAGAGACCGTACTCGGAATTTCTGCGACCTTTCTCGAAGAGGGATTCCGTGGCCTGATTTCTGACCCGCTCGGTGCCTCGCTCTGTCTGGTTCTGTTTGGACTGCTCTTTGCGCGGCCCCTTTATCGAATGAATCTCATGACACTCGGCGACTACTTCCGAGTGCGCTATAACCGACAGACGGAACTGTTGCTCTCCATCTGTATCATCGTGTCGTATCTCGGCTGGGTTGCAGCGCAGATCACTGCACTTGGCCTTGTCTTTAATGTGCTCTCCGAAGGCGTCATCAGCACCACCCAAGGGATGCTGATTGGATCGGGGGTTGTTCTGGTCTACACCATCTTTGGTGGCATGTGGTCGGTTGCCTTGACCACGTTTGTGCAGATGATCGTGATCATTATCGGCCTACTGCTCGTGACCAGTAACGCGGCGGATCAGGCCGGTGGCGTTGCACAGGTGATTGCGAAAGCCTCGGCGGAAGGTAAGTTCGAGTTTCTCCCCAAGCTGGACCTCATCGATATGCTGGGGTGGATTGCCGCACTGGTCACCATGGCACTCGGCTCGATTCCCCAACAAGATGTCTTTCAGCGCGTCAATTCGTCGAAGAACGAAACTGTTGCCGTCTGGGGAACGACGCTCGGCGGCATCTCCTACTTTTTCTTTGCGGCCGTGCCATTGTTTCTGGCCTACACCGCAACCATCATCGATCCGGAGATGGTGAAAAAACTCCTGGCAGACGACTCCCAGCTTATTCTGCCGACCCTGATTCTCAATCACATGCCATTTTTTATGCAGGTCGTTTTCTTTGGGGCATTGATCTCGGTGATCATGAGTACCGCGTCAGGAACGCTGCTGGCGCCGTCCGTCACGTTTACGGAAAACGTCTTGAAAGGATTTGCACCGCGCATGACAGATCAGCAGTTTCTCTGGGCGACGCGCATCACCGTGCTGATCTTTACTTCCGTGGTGACCTACTATGCGATTGCAACCGACTCCAGCATTCACACCATGGTTGAGAATGCCTACCGGATTACCCTGGCTGGTGCCTTTGTGCCACTGACCGCAGGTCTCTTCTGGAAGCGCGCCAGCAACTTAGGCGCAGGCCTTGCCATCGCGATGGGGCTTTCTACCTGGATCGTTCTCGAAATCACCGGCTTTGAAGGGCCCGGTGAGCCGCAGTTAATCGGACTTTTTGCAAGCGCCCTTGGTATGGTGATTGGCTCGCTCCTATCGCCCAACCAGCGCCATGGTCATGGTGGTGAGGCGCGACACATTTAAGGATATGCCATGAACATTGTCATTCTTGCTGCAGGCAAGGGCACCCGGATGCGCAGCGAACTGCCGAAGGTGCTCCACCCGGTTGCAGGAATGCCGATGCTTGGGCATGTCATCAGAACGGCGCTGGCGCTTGCGCCAACCCGAATTATTCTGGTCGTGGGTCACGGCGCTGATCAGGTGCGCGCCTGGGCTGATCAGAGCCCGATCCTGCGCCAAGGTTCTCCAGAGGGCACGGATACGGTGTCAATTCACTGGGCACTTCAGGATCCGCCCCAAGGAACCGGCCACGCCGTTCAACAGGCCATTCCTTTTCTGTCGCCAGGTGTGCCGACACTGATTCTCTATGGCGATGTGCCGCTGATCACGAGTGAAACCCTCTCGAAGCTAAAGGCCGAGGCGCTACGCCACAACGGCATGGCCGTATTAACGGCAGCGCTCGCCAATCCCTTCGGCTATGGGCGTATTGTTCGAAATGCAGACGGAGCGATCACCGCTGTCGTCGAGGAAAAAGACGCCAGCCCAGAGATTCGATCCATCCGTGAGATCAACACGGGTATTTTGATGGCGCCAACACCCGCGCTGATTCAATGGCTCGGACAGCTCACGAACCACAACAGCCAACAAGAGTTTTATCTGACGGACATTATTGCCATGGCCTCGAAAGACAAACAACCGATCGGTAGCGTCATGCCGAGATCAGAAGACGAGATTCTTGGCGTCAACAGTCAGCCACAACGCGCCGATATTGAACGTCGCCATCAGCGCCAACTCGCCCAGGAACTCATGGACCAGGGGGTCCGCATCATGGATCCTGAGCGTATTGATATCCGTGGCAGTCTTCGCTGTGCGCAGGATGTCTCGATTGACGTCGGCTGCGTCTTTGAAGGTGACGTCGTCATTGGTTCTGGCACGACCATCGGCCCTTACTGCATTATTCGCAACAGTCAGATTGACGAGCATGTCCAGATCGAAGCCTTCAGCACGATTGATCAGGCCATTATTGGGCCAAAGGCAGTTGTCGGGCCTTATGCTCGAATTCGCCCAGGCTCTCGACTGGGTGAGGGCGCCCATGTCGGCAACTTTGTCGAGATTAAAAATACAGAGCTTGGACCGCGATCCAAGGCAAACCACTTGTCCTATCTTGGTGATGCCACGATTGGCGCGCGCGTCAATATCGGTGCAGGTACGATTACCTGTAACTATGATGGCGCAGAAAAACATCGCACAGTGATTGAAGATGATGCCTTTATCGGATCCGACACCCAACTGGTTGCACCCGTGACTGTTGGAAAAGGCGCAACGCTTGGCGCTGGCACAACGCTCACACAAGATGCGCCGGCCAAAACCTTGACGCTCTCAAGAAGTCCTCAGGTCTCGCTCAAAACCTACCAACGTCCTCACAAAAAGGCGCACTAAGATGTGTGGCATTGTCGGCGCGGTCGCCGCGCCAAAGAATTCAAGAAATATCGTCCCCGTTCTGATCGAAGGACTGAAGAAGCTCGAGTACCGAGGCTACGACTCTGCAGGGCTTGCCATTGCACAGAATCATCAGATTGACCGCGTGCGCGCCGTCGGACGCGTCGCCGAGCTTGAGGCACAGTCTCAGACACTCTCGGCACGAGTCGGGATCGCCCACACCCGATGGGCAACCCATGGCGGCGTCACGACTGACAATGCCCACCCACACCTCTCTGATCGGGATGGCCTATCGATCTGTGTGGTCCATAACGGCATCATCGAAAATCACGAATCCCTCCGTCAGATGCTGCGGGATGATGGCTATGTCTTCCTCTCTGAGACCGACACCGAGGTCATTGCCCACCTGGTACATCGTCTTCGAAAGACTGCGCCATCGCTACAAAAGGCCGTTGAATTGGCGCGGTCTCAGCTCTCAGGCGCTTATGCCATTGCAGTGATTTCCAACCAAGACCCCGGTCTGATCATTGGTGCGCGTCAGGGGGCCCCGCTACTCATTGGGCTGGGCGATTCCTCTGGCGGCGAGGCGAGCGCAGAAAACTTCCTCGCTTCAGACACATCGGCTCTGCTTCAAGTCACACGGCAGATTATTTATCTTGAAGATGGCGATCTTGTTTGTCTGACACCGAATCACGTCACGATTGTCGATCGAACCAATACACCCGTCGATCGCCCTGCCACGAAAAGTTCCTTATCGCTGGATGCGATCGAACTTGGGCCTTATGCCCACTACATGCAGAAAGAAATCTTTGAGCAGCCCGGTGCCATTGCGGCAACGCTTGAAGAGGTCATGGGGGCTGCGGCCCTTTCGCCCGCACTCTTTGGTCAGCAGGCGGGTCCCGTGCTTGCGACGACTGAACAGATTCTTATTCTGGCCTGCGGCACCAGCTATCACGCAGGGCTCGTCGCAAAGTACTGGCTCGAGGCGATTGCGAAGATGCCCGTATCGGTCGAGATTGCCAGCGAGTATCGCTACCGCGAGAGTGTGGCCTTGCCCAATACCCTGGTCATCACCATTTCTCAATCTGGCGAAACTGCCGACACGCTTGCCAGTCTTCAGCATGCAGCATCCCTCGGTCTCACCCAGAGTCTGACGATCTGTAACGTTCCTGAATCATCCCTGGTTCGCGCCTCAACGCTGCGCTTCCTCACGCGTGCAGGCCCAGAAATTGGCGTGGCATCAACAAAGGCCTTTACGACCCAGCTCGCAACGCTGTTCCTGTTCACCTTGGTGATGGCTAAGATCAAAGGGCGTCTGTCTGCCGATGAGGAACGCGCTGCGCTCGCGCAGTTGCGACATCTACCGAATGCCATGATGCAGATCCTCGCAGCAGAGCCGGAATTTAAACGCTGGGCTGAGGCGTTTGTCGAGAAAGATCATGCACTCTTCTTGGGTCGGGGTATCCACTATCCGATCGCGATGGAAGGGGCGCTCAAACTGAAAGAGATTTCTTATATTCATGCGGAGGCCTACGCCGCAGGGGAGCTGAAACACGGGCCTTTGGCCTTGGTGGATGCCCAGATGCCCGTCATCGCTATCGCACCAAATGATCAGCTCGTTGAGAAACTCAAGAGCAACCTCCAAGAGGTGCGTGCACGGGGTGGGGCGCTCTACATCATTGCGGACAAAGGCTCTGGCATTGTTTCCTCGGAGGGCGTTGAAGTGATCTCGCTCGGGGATCATTCCGGTCAGGTTTCCCCCATCCTACATGTCGTTCCTCTGCAGCTGCTGGCGTATCATGTGGCTTTGGCACGAGGAAACGATGTGGATAAACCTCGCAACCTCGCGAAAAGCGTCACTGTTGAGTAATACGCCCGCAAGGGCTCTTTAAGAAGGAACGAACCATGCGAATTGGTATTGCGATTGACGGATCTGAAAACTCCCTGCGTGCGCTCAGAGAAGCGATTCGTCTGAGCAAACTACTGAAAGATCCTGCCTCGCTTGTTCTAATCAACGTCCACCTTTCTGCGCTGATCTCTCCGGTAGCCCGCGGCATTGATCGTAAGCAGATTGAGAGCTACATGGATCAGATCGCAGAAGAAGAGCTTGCGGATGCCAAGCGCATCGTTGCAGAGGCAGGAATGTCGGCTGACATCGTGAAGGGCCACGGCGAAGTCGCGCCGACTATTCTGGAAACCCTTCAGAAAGAAAAAATTGAAATGCTGGTCCTGGGTGGAAAGGGGCGTAGCTCCGTCACCGATCTTCTGCTCGGCTCGATCACCACCAAACTGATCAGCCTCAGCCCGATTCCTGTGATCGTGGTGAAGTAACTTCGGCTGCGGCGCCTGGCGCCGCAAGCCGTCTGCGAATCCCAACAAGCATCACCAGGCCCGGGATCGCAGCCGCTGTCGAAAACAAGAAAAACGTCGACCACCCCCAGTCGGTTGCCGTCACACCTGCAACCGGCCCAACGACGACGCGGCCAATGGAAGCCAATGCAGAGAGCAGTGCAAACTGCGTTGCCGTAAACCGAATGTCACACAGCGTCATCAGCAGGGCGACAAAGGCAGCAGTTCCCATCCCTCCCGCAAGGTTCTCCAGCAACACAACGGCGGTCATATCCACGAGACTTGGCGGAAACGCCGCCAGCCACCAGAACCCAAGGTTGGTGATCGCCTGCAGAATCCCGAAGAGCAACAGCGCCATCCAGAGCGAGATACGCGACATCAAGAGGCCGCCAGCGAGCCCGCCCACCAGCGTCGCCACCAGGCCAACGCCCTTATTTACCGCGCCCACCTCGGCGGGACTAAATCCAGCACCACGAATCAAAAATGCTGTCGAGAGACTTCCCGCAAAGGCGTCCCCAAGCTTATAGAGAATGATCGTGACCAGAATAAGAATGGCGCCGTCTCGGCCAAAGAACTCCTTAAACGGTTCAACAATTGCCGCGACCAGGGACCGCGGCGCATTCACCTGACTGGGTTCTGGGGCGAACGCGGCAACGACAGCAAGCACCAGACAAAAGATTGCCATCAGCGCATAGACCCCAGCAAACCCGAGATAAAGGTCCGCGAGCATGAGTGCCAACCCACCAGAAGTCAGCATCGCGAGACGATAGCCCACAACGGACCAGGCAGCACCAAGCCCTCGCTGCTCTGGGGTGAGCGACTCAGCGCGCCAGGCATCAAACACGATGTCAAAACTTGCCGATAGCAAGACCAATAGTCCCGCAAGAATGGCGAGACCCCAGAGACTCTCCGTCGCGGCACCGGGAGTCTGCTGAGACATCCCAAAAAGCACCAGCGCCATCGCTACTAGCAGCAGAACCAGCCATCCCCGACGGCGGCCGCCAAGATGGCCCAGCCCCGGCACCCGATATCGATCCAAAAGAGGGGCCCAGGCAAACTTGTAGGTGTAGGGAAGGCCCAGCAGTGTGAGCCAGCCAAGTGTTTTTAGGTTGACACCCTCGACGGTAAGCCAGGCCTGCATCGTGCCGGTGGAGAGGGCCAACGGCAGCCCACTCGCAAACCCGAGCACAAGGGTCATGATCAATAAGGCACGCCTTGGGGGCGCTGCCTTCATCAGGTCTGAACTATCGGATGAAGACTGGTTCAAAATACGCACTCGTTTCCTAAATGGTCTGGCCGTATTGTCAACGCTTATGAGATTTTCTGCTCCGAAAAAAATAGTGCTACAGGCGAGTCTTTTGATCAGCCTGTTTGGCTTACTGCTGGCAGACCCGGCCTGGACGCAGACCAGTCAATCCGCTGGGCCACCTGAAGAAAAGGGGGTGGTTGTCGATAAGCCCTCTCGGCTACGCAACCTCGTTCCTGCTGATCAGCTGGAACGCGCTGCCGCCCAGCAGTTTTTACAGATGAAACGACAGGCGGCGCAAAAAAATGTCTTGGCGCCCGAAAGCCACCCGCAGCTCATTCGACTAAAAACGATCGCGAATCGGCTTTTGCCCTACACGGTACGCTGGAATCCTCGCGCAAAAGACTGGCCCTGGGAAGTTCAGCTCTTTGACGCTAATACGATCAATGCTTTCTGTATGCCGGGAGGCAAGATCGGGTTTTATCTTGGCATTCTGGAGCGGCTTGCATTAACGGACGATGAGGTCGCCATGATCATGGGCCATGAAATGGCCCATGCGCTGCGGGAACACTCGCGTGAACGACTCGCTAAAAATCAGCTCACCGGCATTGGTGCCAGCGTGCTGTCATCCGTACTCGGTCTCGGTGACATGGGGCGCATGGCGATGGACTATGGCGCCCAGCTGACCATGCTGAAATTCTCTCGCGATGACGAGAGTGAAGCGGATCTGATTGGACTCGATATTGCAGCCCGGGCAGGGTTTGACCCCCGTGCAGGCATTACCCTTTGGCGCAAGATGGGCGCCGCCTCGAAAAACGCCCCGCCACAATGGCTGTCGACCCACCCTTCCGGAAACAATCGCATCGCTGAGATTGATCGACATCTGGATCAGGTGTTGCCGCTTTATGCCAAGGCCATCGGCCGCACCCTAGACACACTCCCGCCCGATCCCTCTTTGTGACTCAGTGCGACTGACGTCACAGTCAGTCGCGGCAGATCAGACGCCCCACTGTTCGCGATAGGCAAGCACGGCCACCTGGTGCCGGGCCAGTTCAGGACTTTTCGTCTGCTCAAGGAACTGCAAGAGATTTGCCAAGGAGGCAATGGCAATCACAGGAATGCCGAAGAGGTCCTGCACTTCCTGAACGGCGGATCGTGCTGTCGGTGCATCCGCTGTACCCCCCCGTTCCATCCGATCCAAAGCAATCAGAACACCGGCTGGTGTTGCACCATGCGCTCGAATCAGTTCAACAGACTCTCGTACGGAGGTACCAGCAGAGATCACGTCGTCAATAATGAGCACGCGCCCGGCAAGGGGGGCTCCTACGACGACACCGCCCTCTCCATGATCCTTCGCCTCTTTCCGGTTGTAGGCAAATCCAATATCTCGGCCGGCGTGCGCTAAGGCGACTGCGGTCGCACTCGCAAGCGTAATCCCCTTATAGGCAGGCCCATACAACATATCCACCGCAAGGCGCCCATCAAACTCAGCGGCAAGAAACGTCTGGGCATAGAACTGGGCGAGACTGCCCAAGGTGCCCCCGTGATGGAAAAGACCGGCATTAAAAAAATAAGGCGATAGACGGCCCGCCTTGGTCTTGAATTCACCAAAGCGCAGCACCCCCGCGTCAAGCGCAAACTGGATGAAGGCCTGGTCAGTCGATAGCGGGGAATTGGGCTGGGTCATGATGCGAGAGAATATACCCCATGCGACTCATTTCCCTGAACCTGAACGGCATCCGATCTGCAGCAAACAAAGGCGCCCTCGACTGGCTTGGCCAGCAGCACGCTGACGTCATCTGTGTGCAGGAGCTCAAGGCACAAGAGGCAGACCTCTCGGAACTTCACCTGCGCATCCTACACAACGACCGATCGCTCCCGGGCATCTTCTACACTGCCCAGAAAAAAGGCTATAGCGGCGTTGGCATCTATAGCGCAGTGGCCCCGACCCGAATCATTCGTGGCATTGGTATTGACGAGTTCGACCAAGAGGGGCGTGTGCTTCGTGCTGACTTTGATCAGGCGCAGACCCCGATGACAGTCGTCAGTCTCTATCTGCCCTCGGGCTCTGCCTCTGAAGAACGGCAGGCTTCGAAGTTTCGATTTCTCGAGGGATTTTTCCCAGTGCTCGCGCAATGGGCAGAGGAGCATCAAAAGACAGGGCGTGAATTTGTGCTCTGTGGCGACTGGAATATTGCCCACCATGAAATAGATCTTAAGAACTGGAAAGGGAACCTGAAGAACTCCGGGTTTCTGCCTGAAGAGCGTGCCTGGCTCACGCGTGTCTTTGATGAACTCGGCTGGGTGGACGTCTTTCGAAAGCTCGACCCACGACCGGATCAGTACACCTGGTGGAGCAATCGCGGCCAGGCCCGCGCGAACAATGTCGGCTGGCGGATTGACTATCAGATTGCCACGCCCGGGATTGCGCGACTTGCGGGATCGACATCAATCTACACTGAGACGCGGTTTTCAGATCACGCACCGCTGGTTGTTGACTACGGTTAGAGTGCGAGCAGACTCGACATCGATAAGGTGTCAAGCTCGAGCAGTTCGTCTTCTGCGTTCATTGTCTGAATCGCCTGCACCGATAGCGCTGCGGCAATGACCAGTGTAGTAATGATCATCCATCGACGACGGGCAGCTGATCTGAGCATACCGAACAACAAGGCGCTGCCCTGCACTGTCAACGTCTCCTGCTGATCCGTGTGTTTCCCGTTTGTAATGCGGGCAATGGTCTGATCTGTAAAGTCTGCACGAAGGCCAGGATGGGGCGCCTGACAAATGGCTTGTTTTAGTCTGTCATCTCGATCATTCATGGCCAATGTTTCCTTGTAATAATTTACGCAACGAGATCTTTGCGCGATGGAGGCACTGATGGGCTGCATTTAAATCGCAGTCTAATGCCCGCGCGATATCGATCGCTTCAAAATCATGATATGCCCATAGCGAAATTGCCATACGCTGGCGGTGGCTTAATCGTGCGATCGCTGCCTGCATGTGATCCGCCTGCTGTTGATCAGATAACTGATCTTCTGGGTCTACGAAAGACGACTGCTCTGCTTCAGAAAGGGTCTCGAAGTCCTGTGTCTCGAGGAGCAGTTCTGGTTTTCTTTGCCGAATCCGATCCAGACACAGGCGAGCCACCATGGTGTGAAAGAAGGTGCCCAGTCGAGACTGCCCCTGAAACTCCGCACCATTGAATAGCCTAATAAACGCCTCTTGCAGGACATCTTCTGCTTCAGCCGCATCGCCCAGCATCCGCCAGGCTAAGGCATGGGCGCGCGGGCTCAGCGACTCCACGAGGGCGCGGGTTGCCTTCGGCTCACCCCCGCGGGCCAAACGAAACAGCCCCTGATCATCTGACCAGGAGGCCTGTGACGGCATCGTCGCTGTTAGCACTTGGGCCCAGAGCCGTGGTGATGCTTCGGGTGATGGTGATGATCATGGTGCATGCCTTCTTGATACATCTGCATTCGATCACGGTACATCTGCATCCGGTCATGGTGCATCTTTCGCAGATCATCTCGCCACTTCTTGCGTTCTTCCGGAGTCATTTTTTCAAAGGCCTTGCGTCGTTCCTCACGCATGGCTTTGCGCTCTTCTCTGCTCAACCCCTCGACCAGCGACCGTCGATCTTGGCTAAACCGCTCTTTCTGCTCCGGCGTTAGCTGTTTCCAGTCATCGCGCATTTTATGATGCAGTGCGCGGCGTTCCTCTGGACTCAGTGCATCCATTTTTGCGCGCAGCTTCTCGCGATAGGCTTTACGTTCCTCTGGCGTTGCCTTCGCCATAGCGTCGCGCAGTTGACGGCTCTGCTCAAGCCGTTCTTCCATCGACATCTGGGCGACGGCCCGCGGATCAACGGGGTCCGGTAATGCCGCAAACGAAGACGCTGCAGTGGTCGCTGCAAGCAATGAGAAACAGGATTTCAAAAACAGGCTTTTCATCAGAGATGTCCCTTATCGGTCAAAGATATCTCTTAGACGGTGTCAGCAGCCATTGTCTTACGGTCTGCTGACACCCATGCCCAGTATGGTCGATCTATTGGCTTAGCTTCGCCCGGACAAGATCCGTCACCTGCTGTGGATTGGCCTTGCCCTGAGACCGCTTCATCACTTGTCCCACCAGGGCATTCATCGCCTTTTCTTTGCCGGCCTTAAATTCCTCAACCATCTTCGGATTGGCGGCAACAACCTCGTCCACGAGCCCAGCAATCAGCCCCGTGTCCTGAATCTGTCGCAAGCCCTTCGCATCGATCACCGCATCTGCCGATGGAAACTCTCCTGACCAGAGGGTGGCAAAGATGTCCCGTGCAATCTTGTTACTCACGGTGCCATCAGCAATCCGCTGCAGGAGACCAGCAAGTTGCACCGCTGAAATCTTTGACGCTGCGATCTCAAGCGACTCTCGATTCAAGGTCGAGGCCAGCTCCCCCATCATCCAGTTTGCAATCAGCTTTGGATCAAGCTTGGCAGACGCTCCTGCAGCCAGCACCGCAAAGAAGAAGTCAGCAGTCTCCCGGCTCTGGGCCATCATGGCCGCGTCATAGTCTGATAGGCCATAGTCCGCGACCAATCGCTCACGCAGACGATCCGGCAGTTCTGGCATCGCTGCACGAACCGAATCAATCCATTGGGCACTGATCACCAAAGGCGGGAGGTCGGGATCTGGGAAGTAGCGGTAATCATGCGCGTCTTCTTTGCTGCGCATGGCCCGCGTTTCTTCGAGATCAGGGTCGAATAGCCGCGTCTCCTGAACCACCTGCCCACCATCTTCGATCAGCTCAATCTGCCGGCGGGCCTCGACTTCAATCGCCTTCTCAAGAAAACGAAATGAGTTCAGATTCTTGATCTCGCATCGCGTGCCAAAGGTCGTCTGACCCATGGGTCGAACCGACACGTTTGCATCAACACGGAAAGATCCCTCCTGCAGATTGCCGTCACAGATCCCAATCCATGTCACTAGTGTGTGCAAGGCCTTGGCATAGGCAACAGCCTCTTTCGCGGACCGCATGACGGGTTCGCTCACAATCTCCAGAAGGGGTGTGCCAGCACGATTCAGGTCAATCCCCGAACAGCCCTGAGGCAGCCCATCAATCCCTTCGTGAATGGATTTTCCGGCATCTTCCTCGAGGTGTGCACGTGTCAGTTCAATCTTGCGGGCCCCCTGATCTGTGACGATCGTGACAAACCCACCTTGCACCACCGGAATTTCAAACTGACTGATCTGATAGCCCTTGGGCAGATCGGGATAGAAATAATTCTTGCGCGCAAAGATTGAGCGCGGCGCAATGTCTGCCCCTACCGCCAGACCAAACCGGATAGCGCAGGCGACTGCCTCGCGGTTTAACACCGGAAGGACGCCAGGCAAGGCCATATCAATCATGTGGGCCTGGGTGTTGGGCGCAGCACCAAAAGCGGTTGAGGCAGGCGAAAAAATCTTGGACTGTGTCTTCAGCTGGACGTGGGTCTCGAGGCCGAGAACGATTTCCCAGTTCATACGGATCCTCCGCTCTTGGCCTGTGGTGTCTTGAGATGCCAATCGGTTGCCTTCTGGAACCAGTGTGCTGTCGTCAGACAGCGCTGCTCCTCGAATCGAGGCCCAATCAGCTGTATGCCAATAGGCCGTCGGTCGTGGGATCCCTGGCCAAAACCACAAGGGATGGACATCGCCGGCAGGCCCGCCAGATTCACGCCAAGGGTGTAGATGTCGGCGAGGTAGTCCTGCAGCGGATCAACCGAAGGGGCATTGATATCCCAGGCCACAGTCGGGGCGACAGGGCCGGCAATCAGGTCGCACTGCGTAAAGGCCTGGTCAAAGTCTTGGGAGACCAGCCTTCGAACCCGCTGGGCCTGAATGTAATAGGCATCGTAATAGCCATGCGACAGCACGAAGGTACCAATCAGAATCCGCCGCTGCACTTCTTTTCCGAAACCCTCGGCACGAGACATCCGATAGAGCGACTCAAGGTCTTTGACCTCTTTTGCCCGATGACCATAACGCACCCCATCAAAACGACTAAGGTTGCTCGACGCCTCGGCCGGCGCAATTACGTAATACGCCGGGATACTCAAGGCGGTCCGCGGCAGGGAGATCTCCACTGTCACCGCACCAAGCTTCACCATCTCCGCGACGGCTCCATCAATCGCTGCGCGTACCTCCTGGCTTAGTCCGTCGGCAAAAAACTCTTTGGGCAGACCAATCCGTAAGCCCTTCAAAGGCATGGCAGTCGAGGCGCCGTCCACGGGGGTCTCCAGACCAACGGCAAAATCCTGCGCCGGCAGCTCCAGACTGGTCGAGTCTTTTTCGTCAAAGCCTGTCATCGCCGACAGAAGTACCGCACAGTCTCGCGCCGTGCGGGCCATCGGGCCCGCCTGGTCAAGACTCGAGGCGTAGGCAATCATTCCCCAGCGGGACACCCGACCGTAGGTCGGTTTTATGCCCGTCAGGCCGCACATTGCCGCAGGCTGGCGAATTGAGCCTCCCGTATCCGTTCCCGTTGCAGCAGGGACAACCCCCGCGGCCACCGCCGCAGCCGATCCCCCCGAGGAGCCCCCGGGGATAGCGGCCTCATCCCAAGGGTTGCGGACCGGGCCGTAGGCCGAGTGGGTATTCGCTGATCCCATCGCGAACTCGTCACAGTTGAGCTTGCCGACCGTGACCATGCCCGCGTTGGCGAGCTTTTCCACCACCGTCGCATCAAAGGGGCTTTGGTAGCCTTCCAGAATCTTGGACGCCGCCGTCGTCGGCCAGCCCTGGGTCACAAAAATGTCCTTGTGGGCAATCGGGAGCCCAACCAAGGAAAAACCTTGGCCCGCCGCTGCAGGGCTTTCGTTTTTGAGCCGGTCATCGGCGAGCCGCGCCTGTGCGATCGTCTGCTCAGGGTTTACGGCAAGAAATGAATTCGTCGCATCCGCATCAATGCGGCCCAGGACGTCCTGCGCTAGCTCAACCGCGCCAATCTGGCGGCTACTGAGCGCCTGCGCCAGCGAAGCGAGGTCGGAAAAGGGGTTGGCCGCCATGGTCACTCAATCACCCGGGGAACGATAAAGAGTCCGCCTGCCGCCTGCGGTGCGTTCTGCATCAACAGCTCCCGATCCGGTAGGGGCTTTGCCACATCGTCACGCAGACGAAGCGCCAGGTCATGCGGATGGGCCATGGGCTCGACATCCTGCGTTGGCGCCTGGGACAGTGAGCCGACCCAGTTCAGTACGGCGTCGAGGGAGGTCAGAACGGCGGCCTGGTCCTGGGATGAAAGATCAAGCCGAGCGAGTCGGGCGAGCTTTTCGAGGTCTTTGGTTTCGAGGTTCACAGAATTAGAAAATTAAGGGTCTTATTGTGCTTTATTATCCTTTTCTTTTGACGCAAGGTTTATATGATCGGCTTTCTTCGCAACTACTTCTCCCAGGATATCGCGATCGATCTGGGAACCGCCAACACCCTGATTTATGTTCGTGGCAAGGGCATCGTTCTGGATGAGCCCTCCGTGGTCGCGATTCGCTATGAAGGCGGAACGGGTGGTAAAAAGATTATTGAAGCGGTAGGCCTAAAAGCCAAACAGATGCTGGGTAAGGTCCCGGGCAATATTGAGGCGATTCGTCCAATGAAAGACGGGGTGATCGCCGACTTTACCGTCACCGAACAGATGCTCAAGCAGTTCATCCGAATGGTGCATGAGAAGAAGTTTCTCAGCCCCAGTCCCCGCGTCATCATCTGCGTCCCCTGCGGTTCGACACAGGTTGAACGTCGCGCCATTCGAGAGTCCGCACTGTCTGCAGGATCAAGCCAGGTCTACCTGATTGAAGAGCCCATGGCCGCAGCGATTGGTGCTGGTCTTGCCATCTCTGAACCACAAGGATCCATGGTTGTCGATATCGGTGGGGGTACGACCGAAGTCGGCGTGATCTCGCTCGGTGGTCTGGTCTATGCCGGCAGTGTGCGCGTCGGTGGCGACAAGTTTGATGAGGCGATTACCAATTACATCCGCCGTAACTTTGGGATGCTGATCGGTGAACAGACCGCAGAAGCAATCAAAAAGAATATCGGCTCTGCATTCCCAGGCAGCGAGATCCGCGAAATGGAGGTCCGTGGACGCAACCTCAGCGAAGGTATCCCCCGTACATTCATCGTGTCGAGCAATGAAATTCTTGAGGCCCTCACCGAGCCCCTGAATCAGATCGTCGTTGCTGTGAAGAATGCGCTCGAGCAGACACCTCCTGAACTGGCCGCGGATATCGCAGAACGTGGTCTGGTACTGACGGGCGGCGGCGCGCTGCTGCGTGACCTGAACCGACTGCTCTCAGAGGAGACGGGCCTGCCGGTCTATGTGGCCGATGATCCCCTGTCTTGCGTCGTCCGCGGCTGCGGCGAGGCCCTGGAGCGGATTGACGATTTCAAAGAAGTCTTTGCCCATGAGTAAAGGGAGCGCCATTCGCTGATATGGCCCTCTCACAGAGTCCTCCACCGCTCTTTAAACAAGGCCTCTCCGCACGGCTTCGACTACTGATTGCAGTGATCGCCGCAACAGCGACGATCTACGCTGATCTTCACTTCAGTCTGCTCAAGCCGTTGCGTCAAGGGCTGTCGATCGTCATCTATCCGATCGAACAGGTCTTAATGTTTCCACGGGATGCGGCCTACTGGATCGGCAGCTATGGCTCGGCCATGATTGATTTGGTCAACAGCCGCAATGCCCTCGCCCAGAAAGAAACGTTGGCGGCGGATACCTTGCTTCAGGTAGAACAGATCCGCATTGAAAACGCCAGTCTTCGCGGACTGCTTGATCTACGCAAAGCCATCCAACATAAAACCGTCGCAGCAGAAATTAGTCATGAGACGCGCGACGCCTTCAGTCGTCGTATCGTGATTGACCGCGGAAGCCAACATGGTCTTGCACCCGGTCATCCCGTCATCAATTCTGTCGGCGTTGTAGGGCAGGTGGTGCGGGTCTCCCCCATCACCGCTGAGGTTGCACTGGTCACAGATCCTTCGCTGATTGTTCCCGTGCATCTGCCACGATCCGCCATTCGCAGTGTTGCGGTCGGCACAGGTGATGGCCAACAGGTTGATCTGAAATATCTCAGCATTAATGCGGATGTGGTTGCAGGTGACCTCATGGTGACCTCTGGCCTGGATGGGCTCTATCCCACAGGCATGCCGGTTGCGAAGGTCAATCGCGTTGAACGCGGCGGTTCGGGTCAGTTCCCTCGCGTGACGGCAACCCCTGTCGCGCCGATTGGATCACTTCGTCATGTGCTGGTGATCCTTGTTGACCAGGCGCTGATTCCGCCGGCGCCTCGCGAGCTTGATCCGAAACCCCCAAGCCCTGACAAGAAAGGGGGCACGAAATGAGGCGTGCCATTCTTGGTCGTACGCCAAGCACGGCGATGATGACCTGGACGTTTGTCGGCGCACTGGCGTTTGAAATGATTCCTTGGGGTCACTGGCCCATGCCGAGTATGTTGGCGCTGGTGCTCGTCTTTTGGAATGTCTTTCAGCCACGTCGCGTCGGTATTGCACTGGCCTGGTTACTCGGCATCATCATGGATGTTCACTCGGGGGCGCTCCTTGGCCAACATGCGCTCGCCTACTCCGTTTTGTCATACGGGGCGATTGCCTTGCATCGGCGCCTGCTCTGGTATTCGATCTCAGGTCAGGCCTTGCAGCTCTTCCCGCTGTTTTTGTTAGCCAATATTGTTGTCATGCTGATCAGCCTGTCGATGTCCGGCGTGACCCCGATCTGGACGTACCTGGTCTCACCAATTTTCACCGCGTTGTGCTGGATTCCTTTTACCGATTGGGTCATTGGTCGACTGAATCGTCCGACCAACTCGACCCAGGCCATTGGCCGCTAACGAGGTGCTGATTCCAGGGCGTCTATCATGAGTGAGTTTCGCGTAAACGAATCGGGAGATTTTCGGGCGCGGGCCTCGTTCATGGCTGCACTGGTGTTATTTGCTTTTGGGCTGCTGGTTTTGCGGTTTGCCTACCTGCAGGTCTGGAAATACTTCGACTTTCATGCGCTTTCCGAAGAAAACCGCGTTGCACTCCTGCCAGTGCAGGCCCCACGAGGCGAGATATTTGATCGTCATGGTCAGGTCATTGCGCGAAATACTTCTGGATTTGCGCTCGAGATTGAGCCACACAAAGTTCCTAACCTAGAGGAAACACTCGCCACACTGGGAACCCTGATCAAGATTGATGAGCTTGATCTTCGTCGGTTCCGTCGACTTAAAAATGAACTGCGCAAGTTCGACACGATTCCGCTGCGGCCAACACTGAACGATGCGGAAGTCGCCAAACTCGTCGTCAATCTGCATCGTCTTCCGGGCGTCTCGGTCAACGTGCGTAGCATGCGCTATTACCCGTATGTTGATTCGTCCTCGCATCTGCTGGGGCATATTGGTCGCATCTCGAAAAAAGACCGCGAGCGGATTGAGCAGACAGATCTTGCGTCAAGCTATTTCGGCACGTCGCATATCGGCAAGCTCGGACTTGAACAGGCCTATGAGAACGATCTGCGCGGCCAGACAGGGTTTGATCGTATGGAGATCACTGCTGGCGGTCGTATGGTGCGTAGTCTCGCCAGACGGCTTCCGATTCCGGGGAAAAATCTTCGTCTGTCGATTGATGGCGAACTACAACGCCTGATTGAAAACGCTTACGGTAAGCGGCGGGGTGCCCTCGTGGCGATCGCCCCTGCGACCGGTGAGGTGCTGGCGTTTGTTTCCATGCCAAATTTCAATCCGGCTTTGTTCATTGACGGGATTGATGCAACGACCTGGGACAGTCTGAACAATTCTCCCGACAAGCCTTTGTTGAATCGTCCGCTACGTGGCACCTATCCGCCTGGATCAACCTACAAACCCTTTATGGCGATTGCAGCGCTTGAATCGGGCATGCGGAAGCCTGACGACACCATCAATGACCCTGGCTTTTTCATGTTCGGAAACCATAAGTTCCGCGACAGCAATCCAAACGGTAACGGCATCGTCGATCTGAAAAAATCCATTGTTGTCTCAAGTGACACCTATTACTACATTCTCGCAAAAGACATGGGCGTGGATCTTATCCACCGCCATATCGAACCCTGGGGTTTCGGACAAAAAACCGGCATTGATCTGATCGGTGAAGTGGCTGGTATTCTTCCCTCATCCGAGTGGAAGCAGGCACGATTCAAGCAGCCGTGGCATCCCGGAGAGAATATGTCTATTGGCATCGGTCAGGGCTATAACTCGTTCTCGATGCTTCAGCTTGCGACAGCAACAGCAGCCCTCGCAAATCGCGGCGTCATGATGCGCCCACATCTCGTGAAATCGATTGAAGATCCCAACACCGGGGCCGTGAAAAAAACCGAACCCAACATCATTCGAAAAATTCCTGTCAGCGATGCCGCCCTCGATCTCGTTACAGAGGCTATGGTGGATGTGAATCGTTCCGGCACAGGCGCCCGCGTCTTTATGGGGGCGCCGTACACGGTGGCAGGGAAGACTGGGACCGCCCAGGTGATCAGCATCGGTCAGAACGAGAAATACAACGCCTCCCGGATCGCCGAGCGTCACCGGGACCATTCCCTCTACGTCGCGTTTGCGCCCGCCGAGAAGCCAGAAGTCGCCTTGGCGCTCATTGTCGAAAATGGTGGCTTCGGTGCCGCGGCCGCTGCCCCGATCGCTCGACTTGTCTTTGACCACCTGCTTCTCAAGAAAGCATCGACCAATGGCCAATGAGATCAAACCCAAAGGGGTCCTCGGGCTCTGGCTCTGGCTGCGATCAGCAGTCGCCGTCTTTGATGGGCCTTTTATCAGCTTGTTTCTTGGGATTGCTGCGCTCTCAAGCCTAATTGTCTACAGCGCCGCGTTTGATTTTCCTGGCCGCTTTCTAGATCACCTGCGGAATCTAGGGATTGCCATATTGATCATGTGGGTGGTGGCCCATATCAATCCCTCTGTCTTGCAGCGTGTCGCGTTACCACTTTTTGTGCTTGGTGTGCTGTTACTGGTTGCTGTCGCTGTTGCGGGAGATGTTTCAAAAGGCGCACGGCGTTGGCTCAATATCGGTATCACCCGAATTCAGCCCTCTGAGCTGATGAAGATTGCGATGCCGATGATGCTGGCGTGGCTGGTGCATCGCTATGAGGGGCTTCGCCATGTCGGACACTGGGCGCTTGCCTTATTGATACTCGCCATCCCGACTGGTTTTATTCTGGCGCAGCCCGATCTTGGCACCTCGATCTTGGTCGCTTCAGCAGGCCTCTTTGTCTTGTTCTTCGCTGGGCTTTCCTGGCGAATCGTGCTGATCGCCCTGGGGGTTCTCGGCGTCGGCATCCTTGGGCTCATTATCTTTGGCGATGCTGCTTGTACCGATGGGCTGTCGTGGCCAGGGTTTCATGAATATCAACGCCAACGCGTCTGTACCCTGATTGATCCCATGCGTGATCCCCTTGGGAAAGGGTTTCACATCATTCAGTCCATCATCGCCGTCGGCTCCGGTGGACTATTCGGCAAAGGCTGGATGCAGGGAACACAGACCCACCTCGAATTTATCCCGGAGCGGACAACAGACTTTGTCTTTGCTGCCTTCTCGGAGGAGTTTGGATTTCTGGGCAACCTGTTATTAATCGCGCTCTATAGCGGCTTGGTGCTGCGGGGCCTCTGGATTGCAATCGGTGCCCCGACGCTCTTCTCACGACTGCTGGCGGGGGCGCTCTCTCTGATTATCTTTAGCTATGCCTTCGTCAATATGGGAATGGTGACCGGCATCCTGCCCGTGGTTGGCGTTCCCTTGCCCTGGATGTCCTATGGTGGCACTGCCATGGTGACACTCGGATTTGGTGCTGGCATGTTGATGAGTATTGCGCGAACACGTTCACAGACCGTACAAGGATTTAGTTTCTATCATTCCTCCAGATGATCTTTGATACCGTTATCGTCGGCGCAGGGAGTGCGGGCTGTCTTCTCGCGAACCGACTCTCGGCGAACCCTAACCATCGCGTCTTGTTAATTGAGGCGGGGGGCGAGGATGACTGGTTTTGGATCAAAATTCCGGTGGGCTATCTGTTCACGATTGCGAACCCCCGCACCGACTGGTGTTTTCAGACCGAACCAGACCCCGGACTTCATGGCCGCTCGATTCACTACGCACGCGGTCGTGTCCTTGGGGGCTGCTCCTCCATCAACGCGATGATCTATATGCGCGGCCAGGCGTCGGATTACGATCGCTGGCAGGGCATCACCCAGAGCGACCACTGGTCTTGGGAGAACGCCCTCTCCATCTATCGTTCCCTTGAAGACTACTTCGGCGGTGAAAACGCCTGGCACGGGCAGGGCGGTGAGATGCGTGTGGAATCCCCTCGGGTGCGCTGGAAGATTCTTGATGCCTGGCGGGCTGCAGCAGCAGAACAGGGGATTGCGTCGATTGATGAGTTCAATCGTGGTGACAATGCCGGCTCTGCTTATTTCCATATGACCCAGCGCCGAGGGGTGCGTTGGTCGATGGCGGATGCCTTTCTGCACCCGATTCGCCACAGAAAAAATCTCACGGTGCTGACCAAAACGCAGGTGCTTCGTATCCTCACAGGCCCCATTCGAAATGAAACCCAGGCACAGCCACGATTTCAACGACAGGCCTGGGCGAATGCTGGGCTTGAGGCGACGGGCCTTGAGATCCTGCATCAAGGGCAGAAGCAGCATGTGGCGATTCGAGACCAATTGATTCTCTCAGCCGGGGCCGTCAGCTCTCCGCACCTGCTTCAGGTCTCTGGTATCGGGCCGTCAGCACAGCTTCAGGCACAAGGCATACAGCCGGTATTCAATCTCCCCGGTGTGGGGGAAAACCTGCAGGATCACCTTCAGATTCGAACGGTGTACAAGGTCGACCAGTGTTCTACCGTCAATACGCTCTATCGAAACTATGTCACGCGTATCGGGATGGCCTTGCAGTACGCCTTTCTAAGAAGAGGGCCAATGACCATGCCACCGTCAACACTTGGCGCGTTTGCGAAAAGCGATCCCAGTCAGACAAGTGCCAATTTGGAGTGGCATGTCCAGCCGTTATCACTCCCGAAATTCGGCGCGCCACTCCATCCTTTTAATGGCATCACGCCCAGTGTCTGCAACCTCCGCCCAAGCTCTCGTGGCTGGGTTCGTCCCAGCAGTCCTGATCCGCTCGCGGCACCAAAGATCTTGTGCAATTACCTTTCCACCGAGGAAGACTGTCGCGTGGCCGTTGCGGGACTGCAGCTAACACGTCAGATCATGCGGAGTCCGGCACTCGCTGCGTTTACCCCAGAAGAGGTGCTGCCCGGTGTCTCTGCGGATAGCGAAGCGGCGTTACTTTCTGCGGCACGTGATCTTGGAACGACCATCTTTCATCCGGTGAGCACCTGCGCGATGGGCCACGTGACGGCGAGTGGGCAGGCCACAGATCCGATGACCGTATTAGACGCTGACTTACGGTGTCGCGGAATCGCACGACTTCGTGTTATCGATGCCTCGGCAATGCCGAGTATTACTTCTGGCAATACAAATGCGCCGGTGATGCTGATCGCCGAGCAGGCGGCACGAATCATTCAAAAAGAAGCATTGGAGGCCGTATGACTTTTTCTACTCCCTTTCACCAACACGCGAATGCACCTCTGGTGACGCCCTTGATGCGTGACTTTGGCGATGGCATCTATGCCCTCGACTCCGGCTATTTTCGTGACGAATTTGATGCGGTCCATCTGGTTGTCGAGCAGGGTCGCGTTGCCGTCATCGACACCTCGACACAATACGCAGTCCCCAGAATCCTCTCAGCCTTGTCAGCGCTGGGGCTCGGACCAGAATCCGTTGACTGGATTCTGCTGACACACGTGCATCTCGATCACGCAGGCGGTGCAGGCGCACTCCTGCGACAGTGTCCGAATGCACGAGTGACCGTACATCCCCGGGGCACCCGACATCTTGTTGACCCTTCAAAACTCTGGGCGGCGGTCTGTGAGGTCTATGGGGTGGCGATGGCCGAAAAAGAATACGGCGGACTAGATCCTATCGACGCGAGTCGCATTTTGGAAACGCCCGAAGGCGCCACAGTCTCTCTGGCGGGGCGCGTCTTTGAATTCTGGGATGCGCCAGGACATGCCCGACATCACGTTTACATTCGCGACACTAAGACCAATAGTTTTTTCACGGGCGATACTTTTGGCATTTCTTATCGTGACTTTGACACCGCGCAAGGGTCTTATGTCTTCGTCACATCGTCACCATCCCAGTTCATGCCAACGGACCTACAGGCCTCGATGCGTCGACTGATGGCAGCAAAGCCGCCCGCAGTCTATTTGACCCACTATGCCCAGCTGAAGGACGTTTTACGGCATGGGGAGCATCTGCTACGACAGACGGATCAGTTTGCGAACGTCGCACTGGCCCATCAGTCCGCAGGCAACGACCGAAGCCGCCTCATTCAAGAGGACCTGTCTCGCCTGATGCTCAAAGATCTCTCAGATCGAGGCGTATCCCTGTCGCAAGAGGACTGTCTCGCCGTCTTAGACCTTGACCTTCGCCTCAACAGTGATGGTCTGGTCTGTTGGCTCGATAGCCTCGTCCGATAACCCGAAAGGCACGGTCCTCGCCCGCTAATCCCCCGGGGGGTTAGCCTGATTTCCTGCGAGTGGCAGTCTAAAATGGGCGTTTTCCTAGATCCGGGATGCGCCAATCCCAATACCCCCATGTCGACATCCGCTTTACTGCCCGAATCCGCTGCATTTTCTCTGCTTCGCCAACAGATGACCAAGCGGATTCTTGTGCTCGATGGGGCCACTGGCACCATGATTCAGCAGTTCAAGCTGAGCGAAGATGACTATCGCGGAACAGGCGTATCGACCCTTAGCGCTGAAGTGCGTGAGGCGATTGCCTCTGCTGTTGCCGGCGGGATCGATGTCAAGGGAAACAATGAGCTGTTGTCCCTCACACGACAAGATGTCATTCTGAACATTCATCGTCAGTATCTCGCTGCAGGCGCCGATATTGTCGAAACCAATACCTTCGGCGCCACCTCCGTTGCGCAAGAGGACTATCACCTGCCTCAGCTCTGCCGACTGATGAACCTGGAGTCGGCACGACTTGCGCGAATCGCCTGTGATGAAATCTCTACCCCCGACCATCCACGATTTGTTGCCGGTGCGATTGGCCCCACGCCGCGTACAGCATCGATCTCGCCAGATGTGAATGATCCCGGTGCACGGAATATTCACTTCGATCAGCTGGTAGCGGGATATCGTGAACAGATCGAGGCGCTGCTGGATGGGGGTGCCGATCTGCTCCTGCTTGAGACAATCTTTGATACCTTGAACGCGAAGGCAGCCATCTTCGCGATGGAGAGTGTGTTTGAGGCGCGGGGCATGCGTTGGCCCGTCATGATCTCCGGCACGATTACCGATGCCTCTGGCCGAATTCTCTCAGGGCAGACCGTCGAGGCCTTCTGGAACAGTGTGCGTCATGCACGCCCAATCACGATCGGATTGAACTGTGCGCTTGGGGCTGCATTGATGCGGCCCTATGTTGAAGAGATTTCACGGCTAGCCGATACGGCAATCTGTATCTATCCCAATGCGGGTCTTCCGAACCCAATGGCCCCCACTGGATTTGATGAGACCCCTCCTGTGACCTCTGGATTTCTTCGGGAGTTTGCCGAGCAGGGCTGGGTCAACATCGTAGGCGGCTGCTGCGGGACAACGCCAGACCATATCGCTGCGATCGCTGAAGCCGTGAAATCCTTCTCGCCGAGAGCCATTCCGGCTATTGCCCCAAAGCTTCGGCTCTCTGGTCTCGAAGCCTGCAACATTGATGACAGCTCCTTTTTTGTGAATGTCGGTGAGCGGACCAATGTAACGGGGTCTAAGCAATTTGCCAGACTCGTCCTCGCAGGAGAGTACGAGCAGGCCATCGCAGTGGCGCGTCAACAGGTGGAGAACGGCGCCCAGATCATCGATATCAATATGGACGAGGCCATGCTGGATTCCGAAGCAGCGATGGTGCGCTTCCTGAATCTCATCGCCTCCGAGCCTGACATCTCCCGTGTGCCGATCATGATCGACTCCTCTAAGTGGTCGGTCATTGAGGCGGGATTGAAATGCGTGCAGGGTAAGCCAGTTGTCAACTCGATTTCTCTGAAAGAGGGAGAAGAGGCCTTCCTGACTCAGGCGAGACTCTGCCGACGCTATGGCGCAGCAGTCATCGTGATGGCCTTTGATGAGCGGGGTCAGGCCGATAACCTCGCCCGTCGTCAGGAGATCTGTCAACGTGCCTATACGCTTCTCACAGAGACCGTCGGCTTTCCTGCAGAAGACATTATTTTTGATCCGAATATTTTTGCGATTGCCACCGGCATTGAAGACCACAATGCCTACGCGATTGATTTCATCGAGGCGACGAAATGGATTAAGGCGAACCTGCCTTACGCGAAGATCTCGGGTGGGGTCTCAAACGTCAGCTTCTCATTCCGTGGCAATGATCCTGCCCGCGAGGCGATCCATACCGTGTTTCTCTATCACGCTGTCAAAGCCGGGATGACGATGGGAATCGTCAATGCGGGTCAGCTTGGAGTCTATGAAGATCTTGATCCGGAACTGCGTGAAAGGGTTGAAGATATCGTTTTGAATCGACGTCCCGATGCAACCGAGCGGATGATTGACTACGCCGGTCAGCTGAAATCAGGGGGGCGTCGTGAAGAAGCCCAGCTGCAGTGGCGCTCACTCGACGTTGAGAAACGCCTCGAACACGCCTTGGTGCACGGGCTTACCGAATTTATTGTGGAAGACACTGAAGCCGCTCGTGCCGCGATTGCCAATCGCGGCGGTCGACCGATTGAGGTCATCGAAGGCCCGCTGATGTCAGGCATGAATGTGGTGGGGGACTTATTTGCTCAGGGCAAGATGTTCCTGCCACAGGTTGTGAAATCCGCACGGGTCATGAAGGCAGCCGTAGCCCACCTGGTGCCGTTTATTGAAGAAGAGCAACGGGCCTCAGGCACGACCCAGGCTAAAGGCAAGATTATCATCGCCACCGTGAAAGGGGATGTTCACGATATCGGCAAAAATATTGTCTCAGTAGTGCTTCAGTGTAATAACTTTGAAGTCGTCAACCTTGGGGTCATGGTGCCTGCGCAGCAGATTCTTCAGGCCGCCAAGGATCACAACGCAGACATCATTGGTCTATCCGGATTGATTACACCATCGCTCGAAGAGATGGCCCACGTCGCCAAAGAGATGGAACGAGATGAATGGTGCCGCTGCAAACAAATTCCATTGCTGATCGGTGGTGCGACCACTTCCCGTGTTCATACAGCCGTCAAGATTGCCCCGAACTATTCCGGCCCGGTTATCTGGGTGCCCGATGCAAGCCGCTCGGTTCCTGTGGCCCAGTCACTGACCAGTGATGCGGCCCAAAAAGGGGCTTATCTCGGCGAACTGATACGGGACTATCAGAAGCTTCGTGAGCGCCATGCCGCAAAAACCGCGCGGCCCATGTTGTCGCTCAACGCAGCACGGGCGAATGCCCCGGTGGTTGACTTTGCTGTGTCAACGCCCCCCAAGCCAAAAGTAATGGGACGTCGCGTCTTGAAGTCCTATGACCTGAAGGAGCTGGTTGACACCATCGACTGGACGCCATTCTTTCAGACCTGGGACTTGGCAGGCCCTTATCCCGCAATTCTTGACGATGAGATTGTTGGCGCTCAGGCACGCCAAGTCTATGCCGATGGAAAGGCCATGCTCGCGCAGCTGGTCACGCAGCGAAAGCTTACTGCACAGGGTGTTTTTGGTCTTTATCGGGCCCAGCGAACAGCGCCAGAGGACATCACGCTCTATCAGGCAGACGACACCCGTCATCCCCTCTTAACCTGGATTGGTCTTCGCCAACAGACGCAAAAACCGACTGGTGAAACCAATAAGAGCCTGGCGGACTTTGTCGCACCGCTTGATACTGGAGTACCAGACTACCTCGGCTGTTTTGCAGTCTGTATCGATGGTGCGGATGCGCTCGCCAAGCAGTATGAAGACAAAGGGGATGACTACAACGCGATTCTTGTAAAGGCGCTCGCTGATCGTCTTGCCGAATCTTTTGCAGAGCGTCTCCATCAACGCATTCGAACAGAGTTCTGGGGCTACGCCGCGAATGAGTCGCTTCCGAACGAGGATCTGATCGCTGAAAAATACCAAGGGATTCGACCAGCACCCGGCTACCCATCCTGCCCCGATCACACGGTAAAGCGCGCCATGTTTGATTTACTCAATGCTGAAGAAATCGGGATGCATCTGACCGAAAATCTCGCGATGACACCGGCGTCTGCGGTAAGCGGCTTCTATTTCTGGCATCCCGCATCGGGTTACTTCAATCTCGGCCCTATCGGACAAGACCAGGTCGCAGACTATGCCGCGCGTGCCGACATATCCGAGGCAGAGGCAGAGCGACGGCTCGCGCCACTCCTAGACTAAGCCGGGCTAGACCCCCCAGACCACCGCGACCTGCTGACGCTCCGCGGCTGTCAGCATCTCGAGAAAAGGGTGGGCACGCTGCGACAACCCAACGGGTGTTTCGCGCGTACTTGCCTCTCCTTCGCGAACAGCCTCGTCATGTGCCGTGCGTCGATCCTGATCTTGTTGCTTTGAACGGGCCACTGCATCCGCTAACGTCTGCCGAACCACAGGCACACGCTCTGCAGTAACAATTCCCTTTTCCGCATAGTCAAGCCCAGCAGCCGATAAGACCATTCGCGCAACCGGCTCCGTCATGAAAAAGGCGCCGGCCGCTTTGCTTTTGAACTCGATGATCACGTTACACTGCTCCTTATGAATCGACTCGTTATTTTAATTCGGGTTTCAGCGCTGCGACTGCTAATGGCATGTGTAAGCCTTGGCGTTATCGCAGGCTGCAGCCCCACCTATGACTGGCGAGAGGTTCGCAGTGACGAAGGTCGATGGATCGCTATATTTCCAGAAAAACCTGTTGAAGTATCACGAACCATCAGGCTGCCGAATCAAACGGCGTCGGTTCGATTGACCCTCAGGTCCAGCCGAATCGGAGAGACCATGTTTGCCGTCGGCTGGGTACCGTCAGGAGATGAGTCAGTTCGACAGGCCTTAGAGATGGCGATGCTCAATAACATCCAGGCGCGGGCAGCAACAGTGCAACGCAAGACGGTTTCTATTGCGTCTCAGTCTGTTATCGAGGTGAGTGCCGAGGGACTCATGAAGACTGACGCGGCCGCGCCTGCAGTCGCCGCAAAGATCTGGATGAAAAGTCTTGTACGCCAAGGAACGGCACCACAGGTGATCGAAATTGTTGCTGTGGGGCCCGCCGCAGAATTGTCCGAGGAAACCGCTCGTCAGTTCATTGACTCGTTAAAGTTTCCTGACTGATTCTCCCTGATCGACACCGCGTCTCCGTGAACTCCAGTCCCGCGTCTTACTCGATGGCAAAGGTGTTTCTCCCTTTTGCACTCGCGTATCTGCTCTCCTATCTGATGCGGTCCGTCAATGCCGTATTGTCGGATCCGCTGACCCAGGAGCTCGCGTTGACGGCTTCGGAACTTGGGCTGTTATCTGCGGCTTACTTTCTCACGTTTGCCATCATGCAGATTCCGCTCGGGGCGCTCCTGGATCGACGAGATCCTGGCTCCGTTGAGATCGTGTTGCTGCTGATCGCAGTGATTGGCTGTCTGGTCAGCGCGGTAGCAGATAGTTTCTTGTTACTCTGGATTGGCCGCGCGATGATTGGTCTTGGTGTCTCAGCCTGCTTGATGGCGGCCTACAAAGCCTATCGGCTCTGCTTTGCCCCAGAGCGTCAGTCGAGTCTTGCCTCGCTCATGCTCATGGTGGGCTCGGTTGGCGCCTTACTCGCCACCGTCCCTGTTGCCCTGATGCTGCCCATCGTGGGCTGGCGGGGCATCTTCGTCATTACCGCGATCAGCTTTGGGTTTGCCATCGTTGCCTTACTCTGGCTCCTGCCTACCATGCCACGGCCAAGCCATGCACAACCCGGATTCTGGACAGATACCTGGCAGGGCGCGAAAACTGTTTTTCGCCATCGCGAAATTCAACGGCTCATTCCTTTTGCGATTTTTACCCACGGGGGTTTTCTGGCAATTCAAGGGCTTTGGCTTGGGCCTTGGTTCCGAATTGTGGATGGTCAGACAATGGCACAGACCGCAACCAGTCTTCTGATTCTGGGTGTTGTCGTGATCGGATCACACCTTGGCATGAGTGCGCTGGGCGCCCGTTTTCAGCGATGGGGCTGGTCGCTTGATCAGGTGCTTGGCGTTGGATTTCTCGTCATGCTGGCCACCAGTACCGCCGCCGTCTTCGATATCTGGAATCAAGCGGTATTGGGCTGGTCTCTGATGATGGTTGCCTCATCGATCTCGGGCGTGAGTTACGCGAAGGCAAGTCTGACCTTTCCCATTCAGCTTGCAGCGCGTGCCAGTACAGCGATTAACTTTATTGTCTTCGTTGGTGCATTTGGGCTGCAGTGGGGGCTCGGGATTTGCGTTGATTTCTTTGCGCGTCATGGCGCGGATCCTGCAGATGCCCTACGGGCAAGCTTTATCCTCTGGCTGGTTGCTCAGACCATTGCAGCGAGTTGGTTCTGGCTGTGGCGTTCTCCAACTCCAGCGCCCGCCGCAACGCAATCGCCTCGCTGACATGTGCGGCCAAGACAGTCGGTGACCCATCGAGGTCAGCGATCGTTCGTGCAACGCGATGGATGCGATGCCATGATCGCAGGCTCCATCCATACCGTTTTGCGGCGGCTGTCAGCATCGATACCGCCAGTGACTCACACTGGGCGAACCGCTCGATCTCGACCCCAGAGCAGCGACTGTTGAGCTTTCCTTGACGGGTCATCTGAATCTCGCGAGCCATTTCAATCTGCCGAAAAATATCGTCGTCAACCCCAACCGACTGATGCGACGTTGTCTGACTGAGAAAATCTTGCTGCGCAGGCACCTCAAGTCCGACGACCAGATCAAATCGATCGAGCAGCGGGCTTGAGATTTTTGCGCGATATCGCAGGATGCGATCGGTTGTGCATCGACAAGGTCTGGCTGCGCGAAGCACGCCATAGTTACCACAGGGACAGGGATTCATTGCTGCCACCAACATAAAGTCTGCCGGTAGTCGCATTTTTTCTTTCACACGAACAATGTGAACTTCTTGTGTCTCAAGGGGCTCTCGTAATGACTCCAACGCATCTCGAGAGAACTCCGGGAGTTCATCAAGAAATAAGATTCCATGATGGGCGAGAGAGACCTCGCCCGCTCTCAGAGGCTGCCCCCCGCCAATCAATGCTCGCGCGGGTGTTGTGTGATGCGGGCTACGAAACGGCGGACAGCGCCACTGTGCTGGCGTAATGGCATCCGTCAGGCTCACGATACGGGCAAGCGATCTCGCCTGATCACATGAGAGCAAGGGAAGAAGTCTTGCCATCTTGCTCGCAATGAACGATTTGCCAACCCCTGGTGGCCCAAACATTAATAAGTTGTGTCGACCGGCGATTGCAATCACCGCCGCTCGCTTCGCCTGGTGCTGGCCTTTAATCGCAGACCACTCGGCTGCGGACGGTTTCCCCAGCGCGGATGCATCGACCAGCTGAGGAGACCCGATGGGTTGGCGGCCTGACAAAAAGTCCGCTACCTGGCGCAGATCGTGCGCGAATCCAAGCTGCTCCTGTTGGGTCAAACTGGCCTCTTCTTGATTGGTCATGGGCAGCATCAAGCGCCTCGAGCTCCCCGTCTCGCCAGAGCCCATGACCAGGGCAAACGCCCCTCGAACAGGCAGCAAGGCCCCTGATAAAGAGAGCTCTCCGACAAACTCCCATTGCGCCAGTTTCTGTCGCGGAATCTGGTCACTGGCCGCCAGAATCCCTAATGCAATCGGCAGATCGAATCGCCCCGATTCTTTAGGAAGATCCGCCGGGGCAAGATTCACGGTGATGCGACGCTGCGGAAACTCGAACCCAGAGTTGTGAATTGCGGCCCGAACACGATCCCTGGCTTCACGAACGGCCGCATCGGGAAGTCCCACAATCGAGAATGCAGGAAGACCCGCAGCAAGATCTGTCTCAACGCGCACAGGGAGCGTCACTAGGCCCATCATGGCCCGGGAATAAATAACTGAGAACGACATGCGAGACGATTCTTTCGTCTCGCCTCGATCACGGAAATCAGCCGAGCGGCTGAGTCAAGGATTACAACGGATTCGTGGTCTCGGGATTGGTGCTGCCCTGTTCAAGCTCAGCGACCCGCTTTTCCAAAACCGCAAGCTTCTCTAGTGAGCGAGCAAGCATCTGCTGCTGGATCTCGAAGTCTTCCCGGGTCACCACATCCATGCGGGTGAGCGCGGACGACAGGGCAGCCTTCATATGCTTTTCCACATCTGCTGCTGGTGAGGCGGCAACGAGATCAGAAACGCGTTGCTGAAGATCAGCAAAGGCCTTCGGCATCGGCGGGAAGGGAGGGAAAGGAGGCTTTTTCATGAAATTAATTTAGCACGGGGCATCGCTTCTGGAAACGCCCATTTCTGGTGCATCAAGGCACTCATCCTGTGCATATGCTCAGATTTCTAGCGATATCGCCCGTCTTTCTCCTGCAAACAGGGGGGAGAACGACGTTTTTAAGCCTGGCACGGCTTTCGCTTAGATGCTGGTGGAAACCCATTGCTGTTTCCATGACTAACTACTCGGAGCCCTCCTATGAAGAAGACCTTAATTGCCCTTTCCCTTGCAGCCGCCTCCCTGCCGGCATTCGCTCAAAAAGCCCCCGAGCCTGACGTAACGCTGTCGGGCAATTTCGCCCTGGTGTCGGACTACCGATTCCGCGGCGTCTCTCAGACTGACGTGGCGCCCGCTCTCCAGGGGGGATTTGATCTCGCCCACAAAGGCGGTTTTTATCTCGGGACTTGGGCTTCCAGCGTCTCCGAGTGGACAAGCTTTGAAGGTGCCGGCATGGAGTGGGACGTCTATGGCGGTTACAAGTTTGCGATCGGCGACATTGGTGTCGATATTGGCAACCTGTACTACTACTACCCGAAATCAGTCGGCAGCCCCAAGCCCAACACCAATGAGGTCTACCTTGGCCTGAGCTACGGTCCAGTGACCTTTAAGACATCGTTTGCCACCACCGACTACTTCGGCATTGCGAACAGCGACGGCACGATCTATTACGACCTCTCGGGTTCATTTCCGATGAGCGACGGCGTTACCCTGCGCGCCCACTATGGCTATGTCGATATCAAGAACTCTATTTCGGGTTCCGATTACAAGCTCGGGATCGCTACAGATGTCAGCGGCTATCTGCTGGCGGTTGACTACGTCGGTACCACGGGCGATCTCAAAGATTTCACCTCAGGCCAGTCGATTGGTGCAGGCCGAACCAAGGACCTTGGCAAAGGTGGTCTTGTCTTCTCTGTCACCAAGACCTTCTAGTCAACAAACCCCATCGGGGTCACAGGTTCTGTGGCCCCACTTTTAAACAAGAGGACAACATGAAACTGATCACAGCAATCATCAAGCCCTTCAAGCTCGACGAGGTTCGTGAAGCCCTATCGACGATTGGGGTTCAGGGCATCACGGTGACGGAAGTCAAAGGCTTTGGTCGCCAGAAGGGCCATACCGAACTCTATCGCGGCGCGGAATATGTCGTTGACTTTCTTCCTAAAGTGAAGGTCGAGGCCGCGGTCTCTGACGAACTTCTTGAGCGGGCGATTGAAGCAGTGGAGTCTGCTGCGCGCACCGGCAAGATCGGCGATGGAAAGATCTTCGTCTACGACCTGCAACAGGTCATTCGTATTCGGACCGGCGAGACCGGTCAGGACGCACTTTGATCTGTTGATTCATTTTTGAACGAGGCTCTCATGAAAAATTTTTCTTCACTCTCCACAGTTGCCAAGACCGCACTTGTTGCGGCTGGCACACTCGGTCTAGCGACAGCAGCCTTCGCTGCTGATGCTCCCGCAGCAGCTGCAGCCGCTGCCGCTGCTGCGCCCCCGCCACCCCCGGTTCCCAACAAAGGGGATACCGCCTACATGATGTTGTCTACCGTGTTGGTGCTCTCCATGATCGTCCCGGGTCTCGCCCTGTTTTACGGCGGACTCGTACGAGCCAAAAATATGCTGTCCGTCCTGATGCAGGTGATGGTCGGCGCATCCCTGATTTTTGTGCTCTGGGCGATTTATGGCTACTCACTGGCGTTTACCGGTGGCAGTCCTTACTTTGGCGGGTTCGACAAGCTCTTCTTATCCGGCATTACCGGGGACTCTATTGCAGCAACCTTCAGCAAAGGGGTTGTGATTCCTGAGCTCATGTTCGTTGCCTTCCAGGGAACGTTTGCTGCAATCACCTGCGCGCTGATCGTAGGTTCCGTGGCAGAGCGTATGAAGTTCTCCGCCGTGCTCGCATTCCTGGTCATCTGGTTCACATTCGCCTACATTCCAACCGCACATATGGTCTGGTACTGGGATGGTCCGGATGCGATTACCGATGCCAAGTCTCTTGAAGCGGTCGTTGCTGCTGCTGGCGCACTCTGGGCCAAAGGCGCACTCGACTTTGCAGGTGGCACCGTCGTTCACATCAACGCCGGTATTGCAGGTCTTGTTGCCGCCTACATGCTGGGCAAGCGTACCGGCTACGGGAAAGAGCCGATGCCCCCGCACAACCTGACACTGACCATGGTCGGTGCGGCCATGCTCTGGGTGGGCTGGTTTGGCTTTAACGCAGGATCGAACCTTGAGGCCACAGGGACCGCAGCACTCGCTGTGACCAACACCTTGTTTGCGACAGCAGCAGCCGTTGTTGCCTGGACCATCGGTGAGTCGATCTTCCGTGACAAACCCTCCATGCTCGGTGCTGCATCAGGCGCTGTTGCAGGTCTGGTTGCCATTACACCCGCAGCAGGCTTTGTCGGACTTGTGGGTGCCCTGGTGATCGGGGTTGCTGCAGGCTTTGGCGGACTCTGGGGTGTGACGGGTCTCAAGCGGCTCTTGAAAGCAGATGACTCGCTCGACGTGTTCGGTGTCCACGGCGTCTGCGGAATTATTGGTGCGATCCTGACCGGTGTCTTCGCAGCGCCCTCACTGGGCGGTACGGGCATCTATGACTATGTCGCCAACAAAGTCGGTGAGGAGTACTCGATTGGTGGCCAGGTGCTGATCCAGGCAGAGGCCGTGATCACCACCATCATTCTCTCGGCGGTGGTCTCTGTGATTGCCCTGTTCATCGTCAAGTTGGTCATTGGCCTGCGGGTCTCGGAAGAGGCTGAGCGTGAAGGGCTGGATGTCAGCTCCCACGGTGAAAAGGCCTACTACCTGTGATGTCTCTGAAGTGGTTGTCTCCCTAGCAGTTGGTTGTTGGTTTTCTCCTTATCAGTAAGTCTTGGTGCCCGTCAGTTCGCTGACGGGCATTTTTTCTGTCATCTGCAGGTCGCCGGGCTTGGATACAATGCCCAGTTATGGTGCCTCGAATCCTTAATGCCGCAGACGGGGGAAGCCCGCTTCTCCATCTCGAGCGGCAGATCCTTGACGC